>CAZCKI010000123.1:0-8595 GCA_964498815.1 uncultured Burkholderiales bacterium | reverse complement strand
TGCACCATCGCCGGCCGCGCCGTGACGCTGATAGCCACCGGCAAGTGCACCTTGGTGGCGAGCCAGCCGGGCACCGCGAGCATCGCCGCGGCGCCCGATCTGGCGCGCACCTTCGTCATCGCCAAGGCCGCGCAGGCCAAGACGATCACGACCCGGCTCTCCGCCAACGCCCCGCAACCGTCTCTCAACACCACCGCCACCGCCGTCATCCTCGGCGCCGATGCCGGCACGCAGCACGCCTGCGCGCTCACCAGCGTGGGCGGGGTCAAGTGCTGGGGCGACAACGGCGGCGGGCAGCTCGGCGACGGCACCACCAATGAAGGCGACACGCCCGTAGATACCCAGGGTCTCGCCTCGGGGATCACCAATGTGTACGCGGGCAGCACCCACAGCTGCGCCATCACGGCGGCCTCCACGGTGAAGTGCTGGGGCTACAACGCCTACGGCCAACTGGGCGACGGCACCACCAATCAGCAGAACTCGCCGGTGGCGGTACTCCAGGTGAAGGACGCACTGATGCTCGCCGTGGGCATAAACCACACCTGCGTGCTGGTCGGCAACAACGCCGCCGGCAACGGCGTGCGCTGCTGGGGGGCCAACGGCTACGGCCAGCTGGGCGACGGCACCGGCATCGATTCGCCGAGCCCGGTCGATGTCTACGGCCTCACCTCCGGGGTGGCGAGCCTCCACGCCAAGGGCAACCACACCTGTGCGGTGCTGACCAACGGTAGCGTGCAATGCTGGGGTTCGAATTTTCATGGGGAGATCGGCGACGGCACCACCAATATCGCCTACAGCCCGGTGGCAGTCCCCGGCCAGACCGGCATCCTCGCGGTCGCAGGCGGCGCCTACCACACCTGCTCGGTGACCACCGGCGGTACGGCCAAATGCTGGGGCTACAACGTCTATGGAGAGCTGGGCGATGCCACCAACACCGACCGCCACAGCCCGACGGCCGTGAGCGGGATCTCCAGCGGCGCCACCGGCATCGACGCCGGTGACTTCGGCTCCTGCGCCCTCATCAGCGGAGGCTCCGCCAAATGCTGGGGCGGCAGCTACCAAAGCAGCACCACCCCGCTCACCATCACGAGCCTCAACGCCAACACCCTCCGCGCGGCCGCCGGCGGCAACTTCGGCTGCGGGGTCAACAATGTCGGCGCCATGCAATGCTGGAACGCCAACAACGCAGGCCAGCGCGGCGACGGCAGCGGCAGCCCCTACAACAGCAATACCGCCACCCAGGTGGTGGGCTTCACCGGCGGTACCGCGGTCGCCCAAACGGTGAGCTTCACCGGCAGCTTTACCGACCACAACTACGGCTCGGGCACCGTGAGTGTCGCCGCCACGGCGACATCGGGACTTACCGTCACCATCACCAGCCTCACCACCGATGTCTGCACCACCTCGGGCACCAACGGCACCACCGTCACCCTGGTGGCGGGCGGGCCTTGCACGCTGGCCGGTAACCAAGGCGGCAATGCGAGCTATCTGCCTGCCCCGCAAGCGACGAGGACCTTTGCGGTGATTGGCGGGCAGCGCAGCCAGACCATCAGCTTTAGTCCCCCGGCGACCCTCAACCAGCCGGTGTATTCGAGCTTCTATCTCTCGGCTACCGCAAGCTCGGGGCTGCCGGTCACCTTCGGCACGGCTACTCCCAACAACTGCGCGGTCACCAGCAACTGGGTTTTCATCTTTGCACTCGGCACCTGCACGCTCACGGCTGATCAGGCCGGCAACGGCGGCTATTTCGCTGCTCCGCAGGTGCAACGCAATGTGTTGATTACCCAACTCACCAACCAGAGCATCACCTTCAACAGCCTAAGCAACCAGGCATTGGGAACGGGCCCCATCACGGTCAGTGCGACAGCAAGCTCAGGCCTTGCGGTCAGTTTCAGCAGTCAGACCACCGGGACCTGTACTACGTCAGGAACGAACGGAGCTACCGTCACGCTGATCGCGGTGGGGACTTGCACGATCGCGGCGAGCCAGGCGGGGGACACTACCTATGCTCCCGCGCCGACGGTGACGCAGTCCTTCATCATCCTCGCGAGCCAGAGCATCACCTTCGGGGCCTTGGCCGACCAGAACTTTGGTGCCGCGCCGATCACGGTGAGCGCCACGGCGAGTTCAGGACTGGCCGTAACGTTCAGCAGCCAGACGACGGGGATCTGTACGACCTCGGGGACGAATGGGGCGACGGTCACAATGCTGGCGGTGGGGACTTGTACTATTGCAGCGGGGCAGGCGGGGAATGGAACCTATGCGGCGGCACCTACTGTCACCAGGAGCTTCCGGGTGAAGGGGAGGCTTTACTTTGTGCATACGGATCATCTTGGCACGCCGAGGACTATCACAGAGACCACGAACAACGCAAAGGTTTGGGAGTGGGCAAACAATGACCCATTCGGCAACAATCAGGCGAATCAAGACCCGAACAGCACCGGAACACAGTTCGTCTACAACAATCGGTTTCCGGGGCAGTATTCGGATGCGGAGAGTGGAACGTATTACAACTACTTCCGAACGTACAATCCTGCGATCGGCCGATATGAGCAAAGTGATCCAATCGGCTTAAAGGGTGGGCTGAATACATATGGATACGTAGGACAAAGTCCGCTAGAAGGAATGGACCGATTGGGCCTAATTAAGGTCTATGGTAATTGGTGTGGCCCAGATTGGACTGGAGGCTTTAAGAAAACATGGGACGAGATGTCACTTAATGAGAGAAAAGATGCCCTGCCGCCGATTGGCCCGCTGGATGCAGCATGCCAAACACATGACGTGTGTTATGGCGGTTGTAGGGCAGAATACCCGTGCAATCCCATAAACAGGTCGGCTTGCTTTCGCGCGTGTGACTATGACCTTACTCGGCGAGCATACGAAGTAGGAGGATTCTGGGGGCGTGTCGTGGGGTCGGCTATAGATCGTCCTGGTGAGAGAGATGCGGGAAAAAACGATCCCAAATGTAAGAACTGCGATAAGGACAAAAAGTGGAATGAGCTATAGCACACCTAAGAGAATTGGTCTGACTTTCGCTGCGGCGCACGCCGTAGCTTTCGCTTTGACTGTTGCATACACCTATATTTCAACAAGTGGCCAAGAGGCGCTCGTATGGATGGCTTGGGCGGTTATAGATTTTCCGTGGTCACTAATATATTTTGTGGCCGGCAACGAGTATTCATTTTGGCTACGCGAATTGTCGGGAAGATCAGTGGTCGTAGCCAATGTATTTTATTTGCCAAATCTAATTCATGGACTAGTTGGTACAATTTGGTGGTATTTTCTTCCGAAACTATCAATCCAGTTCTGGCGAAAGTATAGAGTGCAAAAAACGGAGTCAGCAAAGTAGCATTGCGACTTAGCAAGACCTGAACTGACGCGGCCACGACAGACGCTTCAATTGGAAATATGTAGTTCCACGAGTGAGGTAGAATTTGCCGGCCTACTCAGTCCAACAAGCAATCCAATCTACTTGGCGATCGACGCCGAATGCGGCCTCATCACGCCGATGATGATCATCGTCAGTGAAACCATTTTCACGGTCGAGGCCGGCTCCTTGAAATAGAGCATGCCGATGGCTGCGGTGAGTGCGGTGCCCCACCCGTCAATCCTGATCGCAAGAAGCGTTGTCTGTCTGCATTCAAGTATTGCTTGTCTCAAATTGGGATTCCTGAAAGCAAGTGTTTTGAGGCATACAATTCTTGTGTCGGAACAGATAGGCCAATGATTTTTCCTGGTTGGGGCCTAGTGAAATGACGACGACATTTGTCACCTGGGTAAGATTTGCTCGAACTAAGAGGGTCGCTTTGTGTTGAATGAATTTGAAAAGCTAAACGACAGGTGGAACGGGGCATTGGATGCCGGAGATCTTGTGCTTTCCTTGGAAATTGCGATGGAAGGTTACGATCTTGCGAGAAAGTCCGGCACAGAAGTCGATCGCCTAATGTTCCTTGGCTTTATTCGGCATGCAGCGGAAAAACTTGTCAATTCGCGCGCAATGTTGACCCCCTTTTCGCTTTGAATTTTGACCCCACCTGAACGGCCGTTTCCTCTCGGAAAAGCGTTCAGAAAGCTGCAAAACGGGGTGGGGTCAACGCGGCGCGAATACTCCCGCAAAGGGGGTCAAATTTCGAAGCGAATTCACATGTACTTGCTTGCTTGGTAAATCAACCTCCGTTGGGTGCCGCCGAACCCATCAAGATCGACAGCACCACACCGCTTGGAATTGCCGCCGGCACTACGCCGACGCGCGAAGATCGGCGCGACGATGTGGTTCGTGCGGAGATCCGACTTGCCGTCGAAGATGCTTTTGGCAAGAGGGATTTCGCAAAACTGGAGCAGATGGCCTCGTCCTATTTGGCTGACCGAAGCCGGACTCCCAGCGGCGTGTGGAAATTGACCGTGTTCTACGGCGGGCTGGGTACCACAATGGAACGAGCGTCGAAGAGTGATGTGGATTGGACCGCTATAGAACAGAAGATGGCCGACTGGGTGAAACAATATCCAAATTCCCCGGCGGCGCGGATTGCCTACGCCGAGGCATTGGACGGACATGCCTGGTTTTTTCGCGGTTTTGGATCCGCCGGTGAAGTGGCTGCGGATGCCTGGCCCAAATTCCGGAAGTATCAGGAGAAGGCGCGCGCGCGCCTGCTTGCCGACAAGAAAATCGCCAGTAAAGATCCGGCCTGGTATGAATTCATGCTCAGGCTCGCGAATGCACAGGGTTGGAGCCGCAAAGCGCATGAGGCGTTGTTGGCGGAGGCCCTGAGCAAGGAGCCCGAATACTACCCAAGCTATTTCGCAGCAGCGCTCTACCACTCGCCGAAATGGCATGGTGACATGGCGCAGTTGGAGAAATTTGCCGATGATGCAACCAAGCGGACGCAGCGTAGTGAAGGCAAATCGATGTATGCCCGCATCTATTGGGCCGTATTGGGTGCCGACTGCGATTGCGATTTCATCATGAAGAAAAGTGTCGATTGGCCAAAGCTGAAAGTGGCGTTTGACGACTTGATCTCCCGCTACCCGGAAAGTTGGAACCTGAATAACTACGCTCGCTTTGCTTGCATGGCAGGCGACAAAGACACAACGCGTTCGCTGATTGATCGCATTGGCCAGGACGTCGTGAGGGACGTGTGGCCGCCCGCGAGCTTTCAAGAGCAGTGTTGGGAACTTGCCGGCTTGCCATCTCCCATACGACGGGCCGCACCAGGCAATTTTGCGCGCCCCAAATACTTGATGGCCGGCAATATTCGCCCGACCTGTCCATTGACGCTGCCTGGCGGCTTTAGCAAGGGGCCCGGACTGACGATTTCAATGGACGAGGCTGTCCAGCTTGCACACAAAGCGTCCGGCAATACTTGCGAGAGTATGTTCCTCTGGTCAGTCTATGTTGATGCTGAAAACTACTACATCACCAAGCCTGGGGGCCTTTCGATCACCGATGAGACGCCCGCCATAATTGTCGATGGCAAAACCGGGGTCGTCAGTTTTCGCAAATGGGAAAAAGGCCAAGAATGAGAGAGAATTTGTAGTCGGACGGGATTTTCCCGGATACCTTGGACGCGACCATAGGAAACATTGTACGTACCGATTGCGGAAGCAAATGACCGCCCACCCAGCCCAAGTCGACCAAACTATTTGGCAATCGACGCCGAGTGCAACCCCATCACGCCGATGATGATCATCGTCAGCGAAACCATTTTCACGGTCGTGGCCGGCTCCTTGAAATAGAGCATGCCGATGGCCGCGGTGAGGGCGGTGCCCACCCCCGACCAGATCGCGTAGGCGACCGATAGCTCGATGGTCTTGACCGCCACCGTATTGAGCAGGAACGCGCAGGCATAAAAGCAGAACATCAGCACCGACGGCACCAGCACCGAGAAACCGTGCGATAGCTTCATGCAGGTGGTGCCGGCGACCTCGAACAGGATCGCGCCGGACAGGAAAAACCAGGCGTTGTTCATGCCCGGCGATTTCCTGCCGGAGATGCCGCGGGCAAAGGCGTCACTTGCCGACGCCGTTGTAGATCATCTCGACAAAACGTGCCGGCGCCAGGAATCCCTTGCCCCACTTGTCGTCGAAATCGGCGGTCGGCTTGGCGGCCACCACCTGTTCGAGTTTTTTGCCGGCTTTTTTCATTTTCTGGATGCGGCCGGTGACGGCGGCGAGCATGTCGCGGAACGCCTTCAGGCCGGCTTTGTCGGACAGTGGGCCGTGGCCGGGGATGATCTTGGTCTGGTCGTTGGCGACGAACAGCATCTTGTCGACCGCGTCGATCACGCCCTGCGGCGAGCCGCCGCTGGAGGTATCGATGAAGGGGTAGAGGCCGTTGAAAAAGCAGTCGCCCATGTGGATGATGTTGCCGCTCTTGAACCAGATCACCGCGTCGCCGTCGGTGTGCGCGGGCGGCACGTGCATGGCGACGATGTCTTCGCCGTTCAGATGGAAAGTCACTTCCTGGGCAAAGGTCACCACCGGCAGTGCTTCCTTGGGCGACGGCTCGACTTTCGATTTCATGAAGGCGATGAACTGCGCGCTGTCGAGGCGCTTTCTCACGTTGTCGTGCGCGACGATGATGGCGCCAGACTTGCCGAGGTTGGCGTTGCCGCCGGTATGGTCGCCGTGCCAGTGGGTATTGAACACGAATTGCACCGGCTTGGCGGTGATCGCCTTGATGGCGGCCTCGATCTTGGGGGTGAGCGGCGCGTACTGGTCGTCGACCACGAACACCGAATCGGCGCCCACCGACAGGCCGATATTGCCGCCGGCGCCCATAAGCATATAGGTGCTGTCGTTCAGCTTCAGGGTCTTGATTTCGACCTTGTCGAAATTCTGCTGGGCGAGTGCGGTACCGGCGCACAACAACAGCATGGCACCGAGGAACGGTTTGACGATCGACATGGGCTTCTCCGCGTGGCGGGGCAGGTTCCCCGGATCGCAGATTCTACCCTCAACCTGCGATCCCGCGCGTATAGCAAAGCCTTAGATGCAGGCCCAGCAATCCTCGGCGTAGCGGGTAGGGGTGATGCCGGCCAGGAGCGGGTTGGCGGACTGCCGCGAGAAACCGATTTCGCTGTAGGTCAATGCTTCCACCACCACGCGCCGCGAATCAGCTATCGCCAGACGGTCGCCCGGTTTCAGGATGTGGTCGGCGCCGCCGTCGTCCAGCGTGACCCAGACGCTGCCCTTGAGCGCCTCAAGCGAGTGACCCTTGGCTTCGCTAGTGGCAAAAACCTGGCGCGGATCCAGCGTCAGCCGTTGCGGATGTCCGCCTTGCGCATTGCGGGTAATATTTGTGCTCTTCATGTTGTACCTCCTGCTAAATATGTGAGAGAAATTCTGTATTGCTGATGTGGTGAACGGGACTTTACAGAGGGAAGTCAGGCTGCACAATCGATCTTTGTTGACTTTTCAGTTGAGAATTAATAACCTATAGACATGAGCCGACTACCCCCCTTGTCCACCCTCCCGGTGCTGGAAGCCGCCGCCCGCCTGCAAAGCTTTTCGGCCGCCGCCGAGGAATTGCACGTCACCCACGGCGCGGTCAGCCATCAGATCCGCTCGCTGGAGGAATACCTCAACGTGTCGCTGTTTTCCCGTCAGGGCCGGCGCGTGGTCCTGACCGCAGAAGGCGCCGCACTGGCCGATGCGGTGCGCGAAGCGCTCGGGCGCGTGGCGCAAGCGGTCGAGGCCTTGAGTCCGAAGGAGCGCGAACGGCGCCTGCGCATCAGCACCCTGCCGTCCTTCGCCAGCCGCTGGCTGATGCCGCGCCTGGGCAAATTCCTGGAAGCGAATCCGCAGTACGAGATCTCGGTGGAGGCGAGCCAGGGGCTGGCCAATTTCATCACCGACGGCGTCGATATCGCGATTCGCTTCGGCAAGGGCAATTGGCCCGGCCTGCACCTGGAGCGCATTGCCGGCGACCGTTATTTCCCGGTGTGCAGCCCGAAATTCCGGCGCGGCAAATTGCCGTCCAAGCCCGCACAGCTGGAAGGCATGCCGCTGTTTCGCACCGAGCCCGGCTATTGGGAGGCTTGGTTTGCCGCCGCCGGCCTGGACATGAAGCCGCCGGTGTCCGGTATCGACTACAACGATGCGGCGCTGTATTTACAGCAGGCCATCGCCGGCGAGGGCATCGCGCTCACCCGCAGTTCGCTGATCGGCGACGACATCGCCAACGGCAAGCTGGTGAAGTTGTTCGACATCGAACTGGAGTCGGACAAGAGCTACTACCTGGTCTGCCTGCCGCAGCACGCCAACAGCCGCAAGGTCCGCGCGCTGCGCGACTGGTTGGTGGGCGAGGTCGACTGGGTGGAGAAGTAGCGCGCTCTTATTCTTCCCACTTGAAGCGCCACAGGGCGATGGCGGCGAAGGCCGCCGTGAACGCCAGCAGCACGCCCATCGGCGCCAGCGCTGAGTCTATGCCCAGCCCGCGCCAGGTCATGGCGGCCAGTCCGTCGATCGCCCAGCGGGTCGGCACCGCCAGGGTCGCGCTTTGCAGCCACTCGGGAAAGACAAAGGAGGGCACCCAGGCGCCACCCAGCATTACCAGAATCAGGGTGGCGAACACGGCGATGCCGCGCGAGGCCTCGG
>CAZCKI010000122.1:6688-8607 GCA_964498815.1 uncultured Burkholderiales bacterium | reverse complement strand
AGCCTCGCCGGGGCGGCGGCGCGCGAAGCACGGTGAGCACGACCATCACCCCTGTCGCCGACGAGCAGCGTTGGTTCAATCAATTCCGCCTCGGCAACTGGCCGAACCTCTTTCCCGGCGTGCAGTTCTCAAGCGATCCAGAAGCGATGAACCAGTACTTCCGGCAAATGGTTCCTGATACCGGGCCGTTTGATGCCAACGTCGCCGCCGAAGCAGTGTCCGCGCTGTTCAACAAAATCGGGCAAGGCATCCTGGTTACGCACTCCCATGCCGGCGGTCTTGGGTGGCTCGCTGTCTTGAAGAATCCGAACATCCGTGCCGTGCTTTCGTTCGAACCTGGAAGCGGATTCGTTTTCCCGGCGGGTGAGGCGCCTCCATCGATGCCGAGCGCGGCCGGTCCTCTGAATGGCGAAACGGTGACGCTTTCGGAATTCTCGAAACTGACCAAGATCCCCATCGTTGTCTTCTATGGCGACAACATCCCCACGGAGCCGACTTCCGTGCCGGGCCAAGATAACTGGCGCGTGCGGCTGGCCATGGCCCGGCTCTGGATAGACGCAATCAATCGACACGGTGGTGATGCAACGTTGGTCCACCTGCCGGAGATCGGCATTCGCGGCAACACGCACTTCCCGTTTTCTGACCTTAACAACGTCGCCATTGCTGACCAGATGTCGGCCTTTCTGACGAAGAAGCATCTTGACTGATGTTCCCACCGAGGTCGTCCCGGCAAAAACGAGTGCAAACACCATGAACGATCGCAAAACTCTTCTTGCCGTTGGGGCAACGGGAAGTATCGGGCGCCTCGTTGTCGCGCAGGCATTTGAGGCGGGATACTCGGTTCGCGCGCTAGTCCGCAATCCGAAAGATGCTCAGTCATTTCCCTTCGGTGTCGAAATTGCCGTTGGAGACTTGACGCGACCGGAAAATCTTAAGGCCGCGCTAACCGGGGTGGACGCAATCGTTTTTACCCTGGGCACATACGGGGGAGACCAAGAGGCCGCCAAGGCGGTTGACTATGGTGCAGTCCGAAATATACTTGCGGCCCTGCCGGATCGTTCCGTACGCGTCGCGCTAATGTCGGCGATCGGGGTTACCGACCGAAAAGGCGTGCATGACTGGAAACGGCTTGGCGAGCGACTGCTTCGAGCGAGCCGCCTGCTTTACACAATCATCCGGCCCGGCTGGTTTGACTACAACAAGCCGGATCAGCAGCGCATCGTCATGTTGCAGGGAGATCGGCGCCAAACGGGGACCCCGCAAGATGGGGTCATTTCCCGTGATCAAATTGCGCGCGTGCTGGTTCAAAGCCTAAGCTGTCAGGGAGCCATTCGCAAAACCTTCGAGATAGTTGCTGAGTCAGGCAGTGAGCCCGACGACCTTGAACCGGTCTTCGCCATGCTGGAGCCCGACACAGCGGAGGGCCTAGATGGCGCGTGCGACAGCGCGAATATGCCATTGGCCGAAGAGCCCCCATTCGTGCGGGAAGATTTGGCAGTAGAAGTGGTGCGATCGCGGGCCGCAGGTCTCTAGAGAGCGGTGCCATTGAGCAGAGCGTCAGTTTGCTACGCGACACTGGAGGTTCTCAGCGAAAGCGAGCTCAGGCTAACGCGGCCTTTTGTGGGAATGCCGTAGGATTTTCTCAAGCTTTCTGAGAATATCGGGCACTGAATTCTCAGAAAACTTGAAAATGGCCTTCTAATTCAGCACTCCAATTTCTTGTTATTCTGAGACCCTACATCCGACCCGACGGGAACGGCCCGCGGGAACGGCGTTCGCCTTACTGGCGCAGGTAGGCGTCCCGCGCTGCTGCGTCGATGTCGAGGTATTTCCAGGGCTCGACGTGCACCGGATGCGGGATGTACCCGTGCAGCCAGGGATGGCTGACGGCCGAGCGAGTCAGGTACAGATGCATCACC
>CAZCKI010000122.1:0-6678 GCA_964498815.1 uncultured Burkholderiales bacterium | reverse complement strand
GCGAAGGACAGCTTGTCCATTTGCCGGTACAGCGCATCGCGTTGCGGAGAGTCCGGCAGTTTTTGCGACTGTTCGTACAAGCGATCGTAGGCGGGCAGCGCAAAGCCCGGCGTATTGGCGAAACCGGTGCTGGGTCCGTAGAGCGTGATGTAGAAATCCTCACCGTCGGGGTAGTCCATGTTCCAGGCGCCGAAGGCCATCTGGAACTGGCCGGCCTGGATCATGCGCAGCAGGTCGGCCTGGTGCACGTGGCGGACGTCGAGCCGGATGCCGAGTGCTGCAAACGCCTTGGCCCAAAGTTCGTCCCAGGGGCGAAAGCGCGGTTCCGGGATGCCGAGCATCTCGACGCTAAGCGGACGGCCCTCCGGCGTCTCCCGCCAACCGTCGCCGTCGCGGTCGATATAACCGTACAGATCCAGTAATGCACGTGCCTTGGCGAGATCCTGCACGAACACATCGGTGCGCAGTTGCGTGTCGTAGCCGGGTACTCCCGGCGGCACCAGTCCGATCACCGGCCTGGCGCTGCCGTTCATGGCGATGGCGATGGCGGCGCGATTGTCGAAGGCCAGCGCGATGGCGCGGCGCAGCGCCACGCGCTCCGCAGCGTAGCCGCCGACCACCGCATCGCGCATATTGAAATTGGTGAACCACACCGACGGGTACACATAGCTGAACAATTGCACGCCGCGCCGTTCGAGGTTCGGCGCAAGTTTTCCACCAGGCACGCCGCTGGCGCGGAAGGCCACCGGCACATTGATCAGGTAGTCGAGTTCCGCTTTCACGAAGGAGAGCCACATCGGCTGGTCTTCGGCCGTGTAGGTGAGCTCGACGCGATCGACCATCGGCAGCTTGCGGCCGGCCAGTCCTGCCGCGATGCGGCGGATGGCGGGTTCGGTGTCCTCGCCCACGGCGGGAAAAAAATCGTCGCGATAATTCGGGTTCGCCACCAGCACCATCTTGCTACCCCTGCGCAGCGATTCCATCTGGAACGGTCCGGTGCCGACCGGATGCGCGACGATCTCGTTGCCGTAGTACTCGACCACCTCGCGCGCCACCGCGGCCAGATTCTGCTGCGCCAGCACGTGCGTGAAATTCAAGTCGGGCTGCGTCAGCGCAATGCGCAGCGTATAGCGATCGAGCACGGTGATGCCGGCAATCGGCGTATCCAGATCGAAGCGTCCGCTTTTTTGCGCGGCCTCGCGCAGGGCATTGGCGCCGGCGATTTTTCCATCGACGACGAAAAACTGGCTGGAGCGAAATTTCGGATCGAACAGCCTGCGGATGCTGTAAGCGTAGTCCGCGGCGATCAATTCGCGCGGCTTGCCGCGAAACGCGGGGTGCGGCGAAAACAGGATGCCGTGGCGCAGCCGGCAGATATAGACGCGCCCCGCATCGCTCACCTCCGGCATGGCTGCCAGCGTATTCGGCACCAGCTTGAGGGGCCGCGCCAGGTAGTCGTAGCGCAGCATCGGTTCGACGATGTTTTCGATCAGGTTGGCGTCGTAGATCGAATTGATCTGCGCTGGATCCAGCGGACCGCCGCCGATCGACTGTTGCGCCATGTGCAAGACCTTGGGCGGCGCACCGGTCTCCGCAAACGCCGTCAAAGCGAACACGGCCAGGGCGAGCGCCCAGCCGCCATGCATCGCTTTGCGAAGTCTATCCATGCGGCCCGTTCACGCGATTGCGTCCCGCCTGCTTGGCGGCGTAGCAGCGCCGGTCGGCGGCGGCGAACAGGCTGTCCCAATCGCTGCCATCGTCCGGATACATGGCCACACCGCCGCTCAGCGTCGCGTGCAAGCGCAGGCCGTCGATCTCGCAGGCGGTTTCGGCCAGGCGGATGCGAAAGCGCTCGGCGGTATTGAACGCCGATTCGGCCGACTGGTTGGGCAGCACGACGACGAACTCCTCGCCGCCGATGCGCGCCAGCACGTCCTCGCTGCGTTTCACCGAGGCGAGCGTGAGGGCGGCGTGCTTGAGGACGGCGTCGCCGGTCTGGTGGCCGTGGCTGTCGTTGATGCGCTTGAAGTGATCGAGGTCCATCACCATTAGCGCCAGCGGTTGGCCCGCACGCGCGGCGCGCGCCACCTCTTCGCGGAAGCGCGCCAGTATCGCCCGGCGGTTGGGCAGGTCGGTGAGCGCATCGTTGAACGCCACCTTGCAAAGCGCGGCCTCCATGCGCCGTACCTCGATCCAGAACAGCGCCATGGTGCAGGCGACGCCGGATACCAATTGCGCGATGGCGAACAGCGCGATGGTCAGGTCGGCCACGTCGCGGTCCGAGTTCCAGTCGAGCACATTGAACAGGAATGCGAAGCGCAGGATCCACACCACCACCGAGAAAATCATCACGCCGGCTGCGAACCTGGCGGCGTGGGCGGCATCGTCGGGCGGCGAACGCAGCAGGCAGACCGCCCCCACCGAAAACAGGACGATGGCGATCGGCGAAGGCGCCGTGAAATTGACCAGCGCGCTATGCCACCAGAGGTTGTTAGCGGCGAGTATCGCCAAGGTCGCGAACAGCCCGATCCGGGTCCAGCGCACATTCAACTGCCGCGCCGAATGTGCCAGGGTACCGCGCACCGACCACACCGGCGCCCAGGCGATCAGGCCGTTGCCGACCAGCGCCACCAGTTCCAGCGGCAAATAGCGCTGCTGGGTGATGAGGAGGCCGAAGGCGTACATCAACATGCCCACGCCCCACTGGCGCAGTGCCGGCGAGTCGCGCTCGCCGCGCGCCACCGTGACGCACAGGAAGCCCAGCAGAAAATTCATCACCAGCAGGGCGAGCACCAGGGTCTGTCCGCGATTCAAACGCTTCTCCTCAAGATTGCCGTGCCACAATCCTGCCCAAGCTTTGTCAAGGCATTGTCAAGAATGCTTTCGCCGGCTGGGCGCGGCTCACGCTTCGGCGATGACGGCGATCGAGAGTTTCATGTTTTTGGGCCGAACCGGCAAGCGCGCTCCCTGACGCGCCGGCGGGTCCTTGACGAACCACCTGCCCCACTCCTCGTTCATGCCGGCAAAATCACCGTCTTCGGCCAGGATGATGGTCGCGCTGACCACTTTTTCCATCGAACTGCCGGCCGCCTTCAAAATCGCCTGGATATTTTTCAGGCATTGGCGCGTTTGCTCCTGCACCGTTTCGCCGATCAGATTGCCTTGCGGATCGAACGGTCCCTGTCCGGACACGAATACCAGACCGGCAGCCTTGACCGCCTGGCTGTAACCGGCGAACGGCGCCATGGCGGCATCGGTGTGAATGATTTCCTTGCTCATGGGTGTTGTTCCTTTTTGCAGTGATTCGACTCACGGCGCGATGCGGCGTTCCGCCGCTCGCGACTACCGATTTTTCAACCTTCGCTTCCGCCGGCCGAAACCACCCGATTACGCCCGGATTCCTTGGCGCGATACATTGCACCGTCGGCGGCTTTGAGCAGGCGGTCCCAGGCGCCGGGCAGAACATGGTCGGCGTGGGCGGCGACCCCCAGGCTGATCGACACGTGGATCTGGTCGGGCACCAGGATGGCCGCTGTTTCGACCACCACCCGCATGCGCTCGGCCAGCACCGCCGCATCCTGTGCGCCGGTATCCGGCAGGATCACCAGGAATTCCTCGCCACCCCAGCGACCCAGCGCATCGGTATCGCGAATCACGCTTCGCAATTGTTCCGCGACCGCACGGATCACGCGGTCGCCGGCATCGTGGCCGTGTTGATCGTTGACGCGCTTGAAATGGTCCACGTCGCAAAGGATGACGGACATGCGCGTGCCGCTGCGCGCGGCGCGCTTCAATTCCGTCTCGGCAAATTCCTCGAGCGCGCGGCGATTGTATTGTCCGGTCAGCGCATCGGTGCGCGCCTCGCGGTTCAGTTGCTGCTCGAGCAGGAAGGCGCGCCGGTTGGCTGCCTCGAGCACGCGCGCAAGCATCATGCTCACCGACATGGCCAGAATAATGAAAATCGCCGAGTTGACGATCACAAAGCGGTCCAATTGGGCGCAGTACAGGATCACGCCGATGGCCGGCAGGGGCAGCAGGTTCAGGCGCAGCAAGTCGCGCCGGTCGGTGGCGATATAAGCACCCGCCAGCAGACCGGCCACCAGGCCCGCCAAACCCACCATATAGCCCGCATCCAGCACCGCCAGCGCGCCGGCCACCGCCAACACGGCGGCGGCGTAGCGAATCTTGGTCAGCATCGGCGCCCAATCGATGCGTCCGCTGCGCTGCTGAATCACGCCGACCAACAGGATGATCACGACGCCGATGAGACGAATCAGCAGTGCTACAGGCCAATGCACCGGGTCGACATACCAATCCCAGGCACTGAATATCAGCACCAGCCACGCCACCGGCCGGTAGGTGGCAAGATTGATTTCGGCTTGTGCAACGCGGCGGGACGCGAGGAATTGCTCCTCCAGTGGAGCCGGAAAGCGTTCGATTTGGAATGACATGGCGTGATCGTAACCCATAGATTCGGCGCACCACCCGGCACGCGGTCATTTTTGACACTCTGTGACATTTTTTGCAAAGCAGCATCGCGCACGGCGGCATTTTCCCGCTGCTCCCGGCGCCGCCGCCGTGCATTCGCACCGTGGTTTCTGCATTTCGTCGATTCGCGGTTTCTCGATGCCGTCATGCCGCCTACAGTGACCGGATTGGCAAAGTCGGCATCTTGTGCCGGCGCATTTCCCTCATTTCCACAAAAAAGGCCCTGTCATGACACCGTCCCGCTTCTTCCGACTCGCCGGCCACGCCGGCCCGGCTGCCGTTTTCCTGGCTTTTGCGCTGGCAGCCGGCAACGCCCAGGCCGACATCGGCGATTTCCTGTCCCGCGTGTTCTCCAATGTGAGCACTACCTGGGTTTCGCTCGATACCGCCGGCGGCCAGATCGAGATCAAGGTGCGCGGCAAGATCGAATTTACCCCGACCGAGGACGACGTGCAAAGCCTCAGCGGCCGCGCCGTATTCGTCGAAAAGCGCGACGGTCACAAGTACCGCATCGACTTCGAAGAAGACCACGGCAGCATCAAACGCAGCTATAGCGTGGACGGACAGCCGCAGGCACTCGATGCGGCCGCCAAACGCTGGGTGGCCGACTCGATCGCCAATTTCATCCGCGAAACAGGGCGCAATGCCGAGGTTCGCATCCGCCGCATCCACCAGCAAGGCGGTGCTGCCGCCGTGCTCGCGGATATCGACCGTATCCAATCGAACCACACCCGCAGCAAATACATTCGCGGCCTGGCTGCCATCGGCCCGCTCGATGAATCGTCGTTGCAGCAATTGCTGGCGGCCGCACGCAAAATGGATTCCGACTACGAACTGCGACAGGCACTGCAGGGCGTGATCGAAAAGCAGGTCTTGGACGCCAGCCACCAGATCACCGTCCTGCAAGCCGTCGCCGACATGGACTCTTCCTACGAACAACGCCAGATCATGGTCGCGCTGACACCAAAACTGGTGGCCGACGACGCGGTCGCCAAGGCCTGGCTGGAAGCCGTTTCGCGCATCGACTCGGACTACGAATTGCGCACCGTCATCGAGACCCTGTCCAAGCGCGGCGCGATGACGCCGGCGCAGCTTGACCTTGCCATCGAAGCGACACTGCGACTCGACTCGGACTATGAGCAGGCCACTGCGCTCACCTCGCTATTACGGCATCTGCCCAAGGCCGGCGCCGCGCAGGTGGCGGCCTTTGTCCGCTCGTCCGCCAAGATCGACTCCGACTACGAATGCAGCCGGGTGCTGATCGCGCTATTGAAAACCGTCAAGCTCGACAAGGATGGAATCAGCGCGGTGCTGCAGGCGGCAGACGGCATCGATTCCGACTATGAAAAAGGCAATGTGTTGATGGCAGTGGCCAAAAACATGCCAGCCGATGCCGATTTGATCGCGCGCTACCGTCGTGCCGCCCGGCGCCTCGGCGACTACGAGCGTGGCCAGGCGGAGAAGGCGCTCGACCGGCTCAATATGTAAGATGCCGGACAGCGAACTCAGGCCAGCTTGGCCATGTCGCTGCAAATGAGGGCCGCGCTGCGTTCGGTGATGTAACGCAGACCCGAACTCATCGAAATGATGCCGCGGGCGGTGCCGTCCTTGGTGTCTTTCACCGCCTCGATCTGGATGATGTGCGACGGGAACAGGTAGACCTCGATGGTGCGCAGGCTATCGAACATCACCACGCGCTTGCCGTCCTTGTCGCGCGAATCGGCGGCGAATTTGTTGTCGACTACGTTGACGATCTCGCAGGTGTAGGCATTGGCCATGGTGCTTCCTTTCAGGGAAGGGCTGATGAAGTATTGGGGATCGCGTTTTGACGATATTGGCCCATCTGCGTTGTTGCGCTCCTAGTGAAGGGTCACCATTCACGTCGTCGCGCGCCTAGCAGCCCATCCCGCCAAGACCGTGCGCGACCCCAATACTTCATCAGACCTTCCCTAACGCTGCGGTCCGGAGCGGGCCGTTAAGCAGGGTAGCACGCGCGTCTCCGGCACATCGGTGCGACAGCGCACGCAGCAAAGAAAAAGGGCCGAACGAGTCGGCCCTTTTCCGGCAAGCAACCCCGGCGGGTCGCCGGGATAGCCAGCGCAACTTACTTGAAGCGATAGTTCGCCGTCAGCACATAGTTCGCGCCGTACGGGTTGTGGAACGTCGGGTTGAAGCCCAGCGTTTGCTGGT
>CAZCKI010000121.1:0-8618 GCA_964498815.1 uncultured Burkholderiales bacterium | reverse complement strand
ACGCGCAGTGAATCAGGCTTTCGCCCAGGGTGCCGTGGGCGACGATCAGGAGGCCGATCATGACTATTAGTGAGTTGCGAAGACAAAACCCATTCTACCGTCTGCACGATGAAATTCGGATGAAAGACACAATGCACGGGCACATGACACGCCTGCGGGTAAAATGAAACATCGACTTGGCAACAGGAACGCACCATGGCCGGCCTCACCGCGACAACGCCGCGGCCCACCGAAATCAAGCTGCATCAAAAATCGCGCGAACTCGAACTTACCTTCGACGACGGCAAGGTGGTGCGTTTTTCCTGCGAATTCCTGCGCGTGCACTCGCCCTCGGCCGAGGTGCGCGGCCACGGTCCTGGCCAGGAAGTGCTGCAGGCCGGCAAGCGGCTGGTCGAGATCACCGACATCGAGCCGGTCGGCAGCTACGCCGTCAAATTGCGCTTTTCCGACGGCCACGACACCGGGCTCTATTCCTGGGACTATTTTTACGAGCTGGGCCAGCGCCAGGACGAATACTGGAAAACCTACCTCGCCCGCCTGCAGCAGGCGCACGCCACACGAGACCCATGACCAAGACCACCCATTTCGGTTTCGAGGAAGTCGACGAAGACCGCAAGTCGGCCAAGGTGCGCGAGGTGTTCCGCTCGGTGGCGCCCAGCTACGACCTGATGAACGACCTCATGTCGGCGGGCCTGCACCGGCTATGGAAGAAATTCACCGTCGATATCGCCGCCGTCAAGGCCGGCGAAAAGGTGCTCGACGTGGCGTCGGGTTCGGGCGATCTGGCGCGCGCCTTTGCGTTGGCGGCGGGTGCCGCCAACGTCTGGCAGACCGATATCAACGAAGCGATGCTCAAGGTCGGCCGCGACCGCCTGCTCGATGCCGGCCTGGTCTGCCCGCTGGCGATCTGCGACGCCGAGGCGCTGCCGTTCGCGACCGGCAGCTTCGACCTGGTGAGTGTGGCTTTCGGACTTCGCAATATGACGCACAAGGACGCGGCGCTGGCGGAAATGACGCGGGTGCTGAAACCCGGCGGACGTTTGCTGGTGCTGGAATTTTCCAAGGTGCACGACAGCCTCAAGAATGTCTATGACACCTATTCCTTCCAGGTGTTGCCGCGCCTCGGCAAGTGGTTCGCCAAGGACGAGGCGAGCTACCGCTATCTGGCCGAATCGATCCGCATGCATCCGGATCAGGAAACGCTGCGGGAGATGATGGGCGCCGCGGGCCTCACGCGAGTGGAGTATTTCAACCTGGCGGCTGGTGTGGTGGCGCTGCACAAGGGCGTCAAAACCTGACGCAATCCCCGGTTTGGGGTAAATCCTCTACAAACTGCGCTACAGTGCGCCCGCGTAGCTTGCAGTTGCGACGCCGGACCCCATCTATATGCGATTCGTGCAGCATCGGGCCGTGCAACTTGTGCGGGCCGAACCGGTTCTAAGGAAAGATATGAAAAATCTGGCAATCGCGCTCCTGCTGGTGCTGGCAGGCTTGTTCGCATCGGCGGATGCCGACGCCGCACGCAGGCTTGGCGGCGGCAAATCGGTCGGCATGCAACGCGACGCGGTAAAGCCCGCTGTACCGCCTGCGCAAAGTGCGGCGCCGGCCAAGCCGGCGACTCCGCCCGTGGCGGCCCCGGTCCCCGCGCCGGCGCCTTCCGGCATGAGCCGCTGGCTGGGGCCATTGGCAGGTTTCGCCGCCGGCGGCCTGCTCGCTTCACTCTTCATGGGCGGCGGTTTCGGCGGCATCAAGATGTTCGACATCATCCTGCTGGCCGGGATGGCATTCGCCGCTTTCATGCTGTTTCGCGCTTTCACGCGCCGGCCGCAACCGGCGGAGGCTACCGGCGGTGCCGGTCTTGCCACGGTTCCGGCGCCCGCTGCAACGGGCTATACGGCCCCTGCCTTTACGCCGCCCCCAGCGACCGACCGCGTGATTGCGCCGGTGATCGGCAGCCGCATCGCCAGTGGCGAGGCTACCCCTGCGGAACTGGATTCCGCCGCCGCCGCACCGCGCGTACCGCCCGGCTTTGCGGTCGATCCCTTCCTGCGCCAGGGGCGGCTCGCGTTCCTGCGCATGCAGACCGCCAACGACCGCGGCGACGTCAAGGACATCGAAAACTTCTGCACCCCGGAAATGGCGGCGGAACTGACGCTGCAAATCCAGGAGCGCGGCGGGGCAGCACAGCACACCGAAATCGTGCGCCTGGAAGTCGACCTGCTGGAAGTGGTCGCCGAGGGCACGCGGCAAATCGGCAGCGTGCGGTTTCGCGGCGAAATCCGCGAGGAAGTTGGCGCCGCGGCCGAACCCTTCGACGAAGTGTGGCACGTGGTGCAGGACCAGCCGGACGGCGCCTGGCTGCTGGCCGGCATCCAGCAGGTGGCGTAATGCTCGATACCGCGCCCGCCTACGGACTGCTGCGCGTGATTCGCCGCGTGCTGCGCGACTATCCGCGGGCCGCAACGCAACTGTCGGCGCACGCCGGCAAGACCGTCGCGCTGCACATCGGCCCGGTCGATGCGAGGTTCCGTATCGCGACCGATGGCGAGCTGGAGTTGGCAGGCACCGAAGCAGCACCGCACGACGATCTCGCGGTGACCATTCCGCTTTCCGCTTTGCCGGAGTTGGCGCGCAAAAACGAAGCCGCCTGGCGCGCGCTTGATTTGCAGGGGGACGGCGAATTCGCCGCGGCGCTATCCACCATCGCCCGCAACGTCGAGTGGGATATCGAGGAGGACCTGAGCCGTGTGGTCGGCGACATCGCCGCGCATCGCCTGGTCGCAGGCGCCAAATCGCTCGGTGCCTGGCAGGCCGACGCCCGCCAGCGCCTGGCCGAGAATATCGCCGAGTTCCTGAGCGAGGAAAAGCGCCTGCTCCTGACCAAAGCCGAGCTGGAAACCTTTGCCCGCGGCGGCGAATCGCTGCGCGACGACCTGGCGCGGCTCGAGGCGCGCGTGGCGGGTTTGGCTAAGGCCGACTGAGCGTCGCCGACCGTCGTGACCGATTCCACTCCCAAATCGTTGCTGCGCCGGCTGATCGGCGTCACTTTGGCGGTGTTGGCCGCCGTCTGGATCATTCTCGAGGACTGGCTCTGGGACTTGATGCAGTCCCTGATGGCCTGGCTGGGGAAACTGCCGCCGGTGCGCTGGCTGCAAGTGAAAATCGCGGTACTGCCGCCCTACGGCGCGCTGGCGGTATTCCTGGTTCCGGCCATGGTCCTGCTCCCGTTCAAGATCGCGGCCCTGTGGCTGATCGCGCGGCATCACACCATTCTCGGATTGCAGGTGTTCATCGCCGCCAAACTGGTCGGCACCGCCTTGCTGGCGTGGATTTTCTCGCTGACCAAGCCGAGCCTGATGACCATAGGCTGGTTCGCCCGCGCCTATACCTGGTTCGTGAACTGGAAAAAACGCATCTTCGATTACGTCAGGGCGCTGCCGGCGTATCTGCGCATCCACGCCGCGCTGCAGGCGGCCAAGGCACGGCTCAAGGCGTGGTGGCGGCAACGCGCCGCCTGACGGGGCGGTAGTGGCGGTATTGGTCTGCCTGGTGGGGCGCGGGTTAGAATCGTCCTTTCATGCGCCTCTTTCGATTATTCAAAATATTCTCGGTCGTCGTTCGCTTCGGCCTGGACGAGTTCCTGCCGCCGGGTGCTACGCGTTCGCTGATCGGCGGGGTGTTCTTTTGGCGCAATTTTGAAGAGGGCCGTGGCGCACGCCTGCGCCAGGCGCTGGAAAGCCTGGGCCCGATTTTCGTCAAATTCGGCCAGCTGCTCTCCACCCGTCCGGACCTGGTGCCGCCGGACATCGCCGAGGAACTCGCCAAGTTGCAGGACAAGGTGCCGCCCTTTTCCGGCGAAGAGGTGGTCGCCATCCTCAACCGCGTCTACGGCAAGAGCATGGGTGGCGCCTACAACGAGGTATTCAGCGATTTCGACCTGACCCCGGTCGCTTCCGCCTCGATCGCCCAGGTGCATTTCGCCACCATCGGCTGGGGCAAGCTCGCCGGTCGCGACGTGGCGGTGAAAGTGGTCAGGCCCGGCATCGAAGCGGTGATCGGCCGCGACATCGCGCTGCTCAAGGTGCTGGCGGAGTGGATCGAGGCCCTGTATGAGGACGGCAAGCGGCTGCGACCGCGCGAAGTGGTGGCCGAATTCGACCACATCCTGCACGACGAGCTCGACATGGTGCGCGAAGCCGCCAATGCATCCACCCTGCGCCGGCACTTCGCGGCGGGTGACCTGCTCTACGTGCCGGAAGTGTTTTTCGACTACACCCACCGCGAGGTGCTGGTGCTGGAACGGATGGACTTCATCGCCGTCAACGACCTGGCCGCCTTGCAAGCCCACGGCATCGACGTCGCGCGCCTGGCGGCCGACGGCGTGAAGATTTTCTTCACCCAGGTGTTTCGCGACGGCTTTTTTCACGCCGACATGCACCCCGGCAATATTTTCGTGCTGAAAAACGGCGTCTATTCCGGCGTCGATTTCGGCATCATGGGTACTTTGTCGGATACCGACAAGAACTACCTGGCGCGTATGTTTACCGCTTTTTTCGAGCGCGACTACCGCGCGGTGGCGCAGGCGCATATCGAGTCCGGCTGGGTGCCCAAAGACACCCGGGTCGACGAATTCGAGTCGGCGCTGCGTTCGGTGTGCGAACCGATTTTCGACAAGCCCCTGAAAGAGATCTACTTCGGCAACGTGCTGTTGCGCATGTTCGAAGTGTCGCGCCGCTTTCGCATGGAAATCCAGCCGCAACTGGTGTTGCTGCAAAAGACGCTGCTGCAAATCGAGGGCCTGGGCCGGCAACTGTATCCGGAGCTCGACCTGCGCGCGGTGGCGCAGCCGATCCTGGCGCGCTTCATGGACGAACAGTTCGGCTGGCGGGGCCTGCTGCGCCAGCTTCGTCGCGAGGCGCCCCTGTGGACCGCCGCCATGCCGCAATTGCCGCGACTCATCCATCGGGCGCTGGAAAGCAACGCGGCGGAGAGCTTGGCCGAGATTCGCGACGCCATCGACCGCGTCGAACGGACGCAACGCCTGCAAACGGTTGTGCTGGCGGGGCTCGCCATACTCGCGGCACTGGCCGCCGCCGTCTACACCTTCCTGTTTATCGACTACTATTTGCGTTAGCGTCGATGGTGGTAGTCGGCACGCGAATTGCTACAATTTTGATCATTGCATGCCCCCTTCGGACGGCGTAAAGGGAAACTCCATATGAGTCTGCTTGGCTTAGTTGTGTTGTATTTACTGGGTACGCTGTCGATCGGCCTCTACGCCGCTACCCGCGTCAAGACCTCCGCCGACTTCGCCGTGGCGGGACGCAGCCTCCCCCTGGTGATGATCATCACCACCACCTTCGCCACCTGGTTCGGCTCCGAAACGGTGCTGGGCATCAGCTCCAAATTTGTCGCCGGCGGACTCAATAGCGTGGTCGAGGACCCGTTCGGCGCCTCGATGTGCCTGGTGTTCGTCGGTCTCTTTTTTGCGGCGCGTCTCTACCGCATGAACCTCCTCACCATCGGCGACTTTTACCGCAAGCGCTATGGGAAGCTGGTCGAGATTTTCTGTTCGGTCACCATCATCCTGTCTTACCTGGGCTGGGTGGCCGCACAGGTGACGGCGCTGGGCCTGGTCTTCAATGTCGTCAGCGGCGGCGACATCAGCGTCGATACCGGCATGGTGATCGGCACGCTGTCGGTGCTGATCTACGTAATCTTCGGCGGCATGTTGGCGGTGGCCTGGACCGATTTCATCCAGATGATCGTGTTGGTGGTCGGTTTGTCCGCCATCGCCTGGATGGCCGGGGAGAAAGCTGGCGGCGTCGACAAGGTGTATGCGCTGGCGGTGAGCAAGGACTGGTTCCGCTTTTTCCCCGAGGCCAACCTGAAGGACATGATGTTCTTCTTCGCCGCCGCCATCACCATGATGCTGGGCTCGATCCCGCAGCAGGACGTGTTCCAGCGCGTGATGTCGGCCGACAGCACCCGGTCGGCCACGCGCGGCCCGGTGATCGGCGGCATCTTCTACATCCTGTTTGCCTTCGTGCCCATGTTCCTGGTGACCAGCGCGTTGGTGATCATGCCGGAGCAGGCCGAGGCGCTGCTGCAGGATGACCCGCAGAAGGTGCTGCCCACCCTGGTGCTGGAGAAGATGCCCTTCATCATGCAAGGGCTGTTCTTCGGTGCGCTGCTGTCGGCCATCAAGTCCTGCGCCTCGGCCACCCTGCTGGCACCGAGCGTGACCTTCGTGGAGAACATCTGGCGCCAATTCCGCCCGCACCTGGGCGACAAGCAGGAGCTCAAGACCATGCGCATCACGGTGCTGGTGTTCAGTGCCCTGGTGCTGCTGTACGCCATCAAGATGCAGGGCACCTCGATCTACGAGATGGTCTCCGGCGCCTACCAGGTGACGCTGGTGGGGGCCTTCGTGCCGCTGGTGTTCGGTCTGTACTGGAAAAAGGCCAGCACCCAGGGCGCGATCTTCGCCATTGTGCTGGGCCTGCTGACCTGGGGGCTGTTCCTGGCCACGCCGGCCGGTGCCGAGTTCCCGGCGCAACTGGCGGGCGTACTGGCCTCGCTGACGGGCATGCTGGTGGGCTCGCTCGGCCCGCAGGCCATTGCCAACCGCCATGCCGGGCACCACCAGCTGGTTGGTGCGGACTGAAGGTACCGTATCGGGCGCTTGCGCCTTGATTTCCGGCTGGCTGCCTATAATTGAGGGTTTTGCATCAACCCCCACACCCGTAACCCTTCGAGCCATGCCAATCTACGCCTACAAGTGTGAATCCTGCGGCCTCGCCAAGGATGTCCTGCAAAAAATTGCCGATCCGGTCCTGACCGATTGCCCGGCCTGTGGCAAAGCCACGTTCAAGAAGCAGCTGACCGCAGCTGGGTTCCAGCTCAAGGGCTCGGGCTGGTACGAGACCGATTTCAAGGGCGGCAATACCTGCGCCGCCCCGTCGGCTGCGTCCGAGGGCGCAGCCTGTGCGGCTTGCCCGGCCGCCGCCAGTGCCACTGACGCCAGCTGAGCCGTATTTCCATGGCCAAATTCCGCAAATGGCTGCTTTCGGGCCTGCTGGTGCTGGCACCGCTCGGCATCACCGTCTGGGTGCTGGAGTGGGTGGTGTCCACGCTGGACAAGACCTTGCAGATCCTGCCGAATGCCTGGCAGCCCGACCAGTTGCTGGGGCTGCACATTCCGGGCCTGGGCGTGATCTTTGCCCTGGCCGTGGTGTTGGCCATCGGCGCCATGGCGTCCAATTTCGTCGGCAACAAGCTGGTGACCTGGTGGCACGCGCTGCTGCACCGCATCCCGGTGGTGCGCTCGATCTATTCGGGCGTGAAGCAGGTGTCCGACACCCTGTTTTCCGAGAAGGGCAATGCCTTTCGTAAAGCCTTGCTGGTGCAGTGGCCGCGCGAGGGCATGTGGACCATCGGTTTCCTCACCGGCACGCCGGGCGGCGACCTGCTTAAGCACCTCGACGGCGAGTACCTGAGTGTGTACGTGCCCACCACCCCCAACCCCACGGGGGGCTACTTCATCATGCTCAAGAAAAGCGACTGTATCGAGCTCGAGATGAGCGTCGACGAGGCGCTGACCTATGTCATTTCCATGGGCGTGATCGTGCCCGGTGGACCGAAAAACCCGAATCTGAAGCTGGCCGAGAGCGGCCCGCTTTCCTCCAAGAGCTGAAAGAGAAATTGTTATGGCCATGCGCTCCCACTACTGCGGTCTCGTGACCGAGGCCCTGATGGGCCAAACCGTCACCCTGTGCGGCTGGGTCAACCGCCGCCGCGACCATGGCGGCGTGATCTTTGTCGACCTGCGCGACCGCGAAGGTTATGTGCAGGTGGTGTGCGATCCCGACCGCGCCGAGATGTTCAAGGCCGCTGAAGACCTGCGCAACGAGTTCTGCATCCAGGTCAAGGGCCTGGTGCGCGCCCGCCCGGAAGGTACGACCAACGACAGCCTCAAGAGCGGCAAGATCGAAGTGCTGTGCCACGAACTGAAGGTGCTCAACCCCTCGGTCACGCCCCCGTTCCAGCTTGATGACGACAACCTGTCGGAAACCACGCGCCTGACGCACCGTGTGCTGGACCTGCGCCGCCCCTACATGCAGCGCAACCTCATGCTGCGCTACAAGGTGGCGATGGAGGTGCGCAAGTTCCTCGATGCCAACGGCTTCGTGGACATCGAAACCCCCATGCTCACCAAGAGCACGCCCGAAGGTGCGCGCGATTACCTGGTGCCCAGCCGTGTGCACGATGGCCAGTTCTTCGCGCTGCCGCAGAGCCCGCAGCTGTTCAAGCAACTGCTGATGGTGGCCGGCTACGACCGCTACTACCAGATCACCAAATGCTTCCGCGACGAGGACCTGCGCGCCGACCGCCAGCCCGAGTTCACCCAGATCGATATCGAGACGTCCTTCCTCTCCGAGCAGGACATCCGTGACATGTTCCAGGGCATGATCACCACGGTGTTCAAGAACACCATTGGCGTGGATCTGGGCGAGTTCCCGGTCATGACCTACCAGGATGCCATGTTTCTCTATGGCTCCGACAAGCCGGACCTGCGCGTGAAGCTGCAGTTCACCGAAGTCACCGAGCTGATGAAG
>CAZCKI010000120.1:1938-8624 GCA_964498815.1 uncultured Burkholderiales bacterium | reverse complement strand
CAGTACGGCATGACGCCGATGGAGGCGATTCGCGCCGCGACCGTCAATTCGGCCGAATTGATGGGCTGGAAGGACAAGGCAGGCGCGATTTCTGCGGGCAAGTTAGCCGACCTGATCGCCGTCAACGGTGATCCCACCCAGGATGTGACGCTGCTGACCAAGGTCGGCTTCGTCATGAAGGGTGGGCAGGTCGTAAAGCGCGCGCCCTGAAGGCAACGGCCCGCGCCGGCGCAAAGCCGGTGCAGGCCGGGTTCAATCAGTTGCTTTTGCCGAAGGCCGGATCGTTGGCGATGCCGCGGATCTGGTTGTCCTGATTGAAGGTGGTGCCGTCGGTGGTGCGGATATTCTTTTCCAGCGTCGTGCGCGGCAGGCGCGAACCGACATCCACATCGAGCTTCTTGGCGACCTGGGTTTTGTGCGCGGCCACATAGGCTTCGTCGACGGCGCAACCCAGCATCAATGCAGTGGAAGACAACAACAGGCAGGTCAGCAGCTTTTTCATCGCAATTCCCTTTACTGAAAGAGTCTCACAGAAAAATAAGTGTAGCACCATGCGGCGCCGGCCGTTTGGGCCGGCACCGGACCCGCAGAATGGGCCCAATGCCGTTTGTCCCGACTAGCGATGCAGTTCCGCCAGCAACTCGGTGGCGCCGTAAATATTGCGCAGTGTTTCCACGATCGCGCCGCTGTCGACGCCGACGGTGCGATTGAGGTTCGCGTCGAACCAGAAGCCGCCGCCGTGCGAGTGCACATTGCCGTCGAAGGCGAGGCCGACGATTTCGGCATTGCGGTTGATCATCGGGCTGCCGGAATTGCCGCCGATGATGTCGTTGGTGGTGACGAAGTTGTAATGCTGGGCCAGGTTCAGCTTGTCCTTGGAGGCCAGCCACGACGCCGGCAGCGCGTACGGTTCCGCGCCGGTGTTGCGCTTGAACGCGCCGCCGAAGTCGGTGAACGGCGCCACCGGTTTGCCGCGCTCCATCCAGCCGCGCACGTCGCCGTAGGAGAGGCGCAGCGTGCCGGTCGCGTCCGGATAGACCTTGGTGCCCAGCTGGGCGAAGCGCGCCCTGGCGATCAATTCGGCGTTCTTTTGCTCGACCGCGCTGACTTCATTCTCATAACGCTTGCGGATCGCGCGCGATGCGCCATCCACGGCGCGCGCCAATTGAATAAAGGGGTCGGTCGATTTTTCGATGGCGGCAGCGTCGCCCGTCCACAGCGCCTTGCGTGTGGCCGGGTCGGCCAGCGTGGTGCCATCGACCAAGCGTGCGGCCAATTGTGCCGGCGATTCCTTGCCCAGCACTTGCACCACGAACGGGTCGTCGGTACCCAGCCATTCACGCATCTTGGTCAGCGAAAACTCCAGCTTCACTTTCTCGAATTCCGGATAGATCGGCGCCGGCGACAATAGCTGGCGCTCGACGAACGGCAGGCGCGTAGCGGAAAACTCCGACAGGCGCTCGCCCTCGGGTTTGTTGCGCTCCACGCCGCGCACCAGCGTGCGCGCGATGCTGAAATAGCGCGAATTGAATCCGCGCGCCAATTCCTCGGCCTCGAATTCGACGGCGATTTCCTTGTATACCGCCTGCGCCTTGGCGATGGCATCCCATGCACCGGCGGCTTCTGCTTTCAACGCCGGGTGGGTTGCCACGAATTTGCGCAGCGACGCCTCGGCGTCGCGCTTTTTCTGCATCCATTCCTGCGATTGCAAGGCATTGAGCTCACCGCTTTGCACCTTCAGGCTGTTTTCGAGGAAAAACAAATCGTTGTGCGAAACGCGTGCCTGCTCGGCGCCGAGCTTCTGGTATTGGGTGAGCAGGCCGCGGAATTCATAGCCGCGGCGGATGTTGTTGATGAGGCGAAGGTCGCGCTGGGTTTCCAGTTGCGATACCGTCAGCAGCCGGTTGGTGCGGCCGGGATTGCCCGAGGTGAACACCAGTTCGCCTTCCTTGGCGCCATCTTTGCTGAACGGGAAGAAGTTCTTCACGCTGGCGGGTTTGCCGTTTTCGTAGGCGCGGATCATCGCCGCGTCGAGGCCATAGCGCGGGAAGTTGAAGTTGTCCGGATCGCCGCCGAAATTGGGTGCGGCGTCTTCCGGCGCCCAGACCATGCGCGCATCCGAAAAGCGGTGATAGCGATAGAGGTGATACTGGCCGCCCTGGTACAGGGTCACCACGCTGCAACGCACCGTAGCCTTCTTGTCGCCGACGCAATCATTGGAGAGTTTTGCGGTGATCGCGTTTTGTGCTTTCTTGTAGGCTTCGCCGCTGAGGCCCTTGGTGGCGGCGTTGACTTCCTTGGTGACATCGGTGATTTGCTCGAGGCGGCTGATTTCCAGCGCCGGGCACTGGATTTCTTCCTCGTGCTTGCGCGCCAGCAAGCCGTCCAGCAGGTAGTTTTTCTTGGCGCTGGATATTTGCTGCAGGCAACCCGCCACGCAGTGGTGGTTGGTCAGCACCAGACCGTCCGGCGAAATGAACGAGGCCGAGCAACCGCCGAGGCTGGCGGACGCCTTCATGACGTGATCGACCCAGGCCGGCTCCGGCGTGAATTTGAATCCGGCCTGCAGCGCCTCGCGCGGCAGGTTATCGAAAGTCCACATGCCCTCGCCGGCGAAGGCGACGGGCGAAAGAAAAAGGCTGAGCAGCACAAGAAGTCGTTTGGTCATGGGAGTCATTCCAGAAGATTTTCGGGGCGGTTACGTCACTTGTGGCGACGCTCCGCTGGCGGGTAGGGGAAAGCAGAGTCCGCAGCATAAGGATGCCGCCGCCGCCTGTCAATGAGCCACGTCGGCCACGCCGACGCTCCGGGGAGCCGGGCTAGCGCGGGTCGCCCGCCACAGGTCGACCGAGACCCTGCCGAGGGTGATCACGGTGCCGAGCAGGATACCGAGCACGAACATCAGGTCGGTGAACTGGGTCATGCCGGCCCGGCCCGAGTCCACACCGGAGAACACTTGGCGCGACAGTTCGTCAAGATGGGCCAGAGTTGGCCAGAAAAACTGCAGTGCGGCCACGCAAAACAGCGTATAGCCAGCGGCACGCGCCAGCAGGCGGGCGCGGGTCCACACCGGGTCGGCGATGGCAACAGCGGCGAGCACGATGTTGATCGCGGCGGTCAGCGCCACCGCCCAGAAACAGGCTTCGTGAAAGTCTTTGATCACCTGGCCGGTCGTCCATCCGGTATGCGCCAGCCCAGCCAGCACCGGTTCGAGCAGGGCCGGCACCAGCCAGACAGCGAGAAAGACCGTGTTGAATACCAGCTCGGGGATGGAATGGGAGCGCGGGATCAGCCAGGGGTCGCGCACCGCCGGCAATTGGCGGGGGTCCCAGTCGCGCGTCCAGTCCTGCATGCCACTACGCCGTTCCAGGGCGGCGAACGTTAACGTGACCAGGCCGAACATATAGATCAGCGCGGCCAGGTACTTGAACAGGTTGTTGAACGCGGCCGAGAAAGGATGACTGGAGCTTGCGAGCAGGGCGCAGGTCGAGACCAGCCAGCCCAGTGCGATGAGCCACAGCATCAGCCGCAGCACCTGGGCGTACAGCGGGAACAGGGCGCTGCCAATCAGCGTTTCCTGGGGCAGAAACCGCCCCGCCACCGCGAACGGGCGGCCGAAACGCCGGATCACTTCGGCGATGTCGCTGTCGGCGAGTTCGCGGCCTAGCGTATCGCGCTTTTCGTCCAGTTGCGATTGCAGCTCATCGCCCAGCTCACGCAGGATGTCGTCGCGGTTGCGCGAAAAAGGCATCCAGAAGCGGATCGCCTGCAGGTAACGGTTGATCAGGTCCATGTTGTTCTCCTAAATGATTTCGTCCAGCGAGGCGTTGATGCGACGCCATTCCGCCAGCAGTTGCTTGAGCATTTGCTTGCCGTCGGCGGACAGCCGGTAATAGCGTTTTTGCCGGCCTTCGCCCTCGCGCCATTCGCTCTCCAGCAATCCTTGGGTCTCCAGGCGCCGGATCAGGGGATAGAGGGTGCCTTCGTCGATTTCCAGACCCTGCTCGGCCAGAGCCTTGCGCAGGGTGTAGCCGTACTGTTCGGAACGCAGGGCGGCCAGCACGGCCAGAACCAGGCTGCCGCGGCGCAGTTCCAGGCGCAATTTGTCGAACGGGGTTTCGGGCATCGTTTAACCTGTGTCGCAGATAGTATGCGTCACATACTATGTGATACATAGGGTAATGTCAAGCGCGGATATATCGGCCATTGGCAATTTGACCGCCTTCGCGCCAAAATGAGCCGTATGACAGGCACACATCCCGTAATTAATAGATCGACCGCATCCCGGTTCGCCGGCATGGCGTTGGCCGGCGTGGTGCGCGAATTCCCGAATAAGCCGGATCACGTTTTTGCCGACGCCAACGACGCGTGCACGCCACGCCAATTGCATCCGGTGTTTTACGGCTGCTACGACTGGCATTCCGCCGTACATTCGCACTGGCTGCTGCTGCGCCTGTGGCGCCTGCACCACGAATTGCCGGAATGGCCGGCCATCGATGCGCGATTGCGCGAGCACTTCCAGCCGCAGCATCTCGTCGCAGAACACGCCTACGCCGTGCATCCCGCGCGTATCTCCTTCGAGCGACCCTACGGCTGGGCGTGGGTGTTCAAATTGGCGCAGGAATTGCAAGGATGCGACGAAAGCATTGCCCGCGGCTGGCAGGCCAGCCTGCAGCCGCTGGTGGACCTGTTCCGCACGCGCCTGATCGACTGGCTGCCGCGCCAGACGTACCCGATTCGCACAGGGGTGCATTCCAATACCGCCTTCATGCTGGGGTTTGCACTCGATTTCGCGCGCGCCATCGACGACAAAGAAATGGCGGATGCGATCGGCGTGGCGGCGCTGCGATTTTATGCTGCCGATGTCGCCGCCCCGGCGCGCTGGGAGCCGTGCGGCAATGACTTCCTGTCGCCGGCATTGGTCGAAGCGGACCTGATGCGCCGCGTACTCGACGGCAATGCTTTCGCGGCGTGGCTGCCGGCGTTTCTACCGGAGCTTCTCGACGGCAGTTTCCCGAAGATAGCGGCAGTGTCCGACCGAGAGGATGGACAGGGCTGCCATCTCGACGGCCTGCAACTGAGCCGCGCATGGTGCCTGCGCGGCATCGCCACGGCACTCGACCCGGACCACCCGCTGCAAGCCCATCTGCACGAAGCCGCCGCCGCTCATCTCGCCGCCGGGCTCGCCCATGTGCAGACCGGCAATTTCCTCGGCGAGCACTGGCTGGCCTCGTTCGCGCTCTATGCCAAGACCGGGCCGTGGTAGATTGCCGGACTCGCGCGCGCCATCCACGCCGCGCTTCCTCATAGAGGCCGCCATGTCCCGTCGCACCCTGGCTCTCGACGACACACTGTACGAATATATTGTCGCGCATTCCTTGCGCGAGCATCCGGCGCAGGCCGCATTGCGCGAGGCCACCCGCGAGCACCCGCATGCCGGCATGCAGATTTCGCCGGAACAGGGGCAGTTGATGGCCTTGCTGGTGCGCATGCTGGACGCGCGCCGCACCATCGAGGTCGGCGTTTTCACCGGCTACAGCGCGCTCACCGTAGCGCTGGCCCTGCCGGCCGATGGTCGCGTGCTGGCCTGCGATATCAGCGATGAATACACCCGCATCGGCAAACCCTACTGGCAGCAGGCGGGTGTTGCCGGGAAAATCGAACTGGTGCTGGCGCCTGCGAAGGAAACGCTGGCCGCTCGCATTGCCGCCGGCGAGTCCGGACTATACGACTTCACCTTCATCGACGCCGACAAGACCGGCTACGATGCCTATTACGAAAGCTGCCTCGCGCTGTTACGCCCAGGCGGTTTGATCGCCATCGATAATACGCTCTGGAGCGGCGCCGTCGCGCGACCGGCCACCGACGCCGACACCGCCGCCCTGCAGGCGCTCAACGGCAAGCTGCACCGCGACGAGCGCATCGATCTTTCGTTGCTGCCGATCGGCGACGGCCTCACCCTGGCGCTAAAGCGTTAGCCGACCGACATGGCGCTGTACGATTTCAATGGCAAGGTTGCCCTTATCACCGGCGGCACCGACGGCATCGGCCTTGCTACTGCAGCGCGCTTCGTGGAGTGTGGCGCCAGGGTGCTGGTCGTCGGCCGCAACGCGGAGCGTGGCGCGGCGGCATTGCAAAGCATCGGTGCGCCGCCGGATACCGCCATTTTTTTCGCCGCCGACATGGCGGAGCCCGCGCAGGTCGAAGAGATGGTGAATCACTGCATCAAAGTCTTCGGCCGCCTCGATTTCGCCGTCAACAACGCCGCCGCCGAATTCCCGCTGGTGCCGATGGCGGAATTGTCCCTGGAAGCGGCCGACCGCAGCCTCGACGTGGACCTGCGCGGCACCTGGCTTTGCATGAAGCACGAGATCGCCACCATGCTGAAAACCGGGGGCGGGGCCATCGTCAATGTCTCTTCGGTGAACGGCATGGCCGCCAGCGCCAAGGCCGCCATGTACAGCGCCACCAAGCACGGCGTCAACGGCCTTACCGCTGCGGCTGCGCGCGAATACATAGCCCAAGGGATCCGCATCAACACCGTCTGCCCCGGCGCCATCGAGACGCCGCGCCGGCAACGGCGTCTCACCGGTTTCACCGAGGAACAGATCCGCGCCCATTACGCCGATCTCGAACAGCGCGTCCCCGCCGGACGAGTCGGCCGTGCCGAGGAAGTGGCCGCGCCG
>CAZCKI010000120.1:0-1928 GCA_964498815.1 uncultured Burkholderiales bacterium | reverse complement strand
GCTTCCTATATGGTGGGGCACCACCTGGTCGTCGATGGCGGTTTAAATGCCTAAGCCACCGCCGCGCTTACCGGGCAAACGGAAATTCGCAAACGAAGGCGTTTCAGGCGAAAATAGCCGCGTAGCCAACCCCCCGCATCCCGCATGACCTCCCCATTCCTTGCGATTCCCGGTCTGATCCTGAAGGATCATTTTTTCGAGCTGCCGCTCGACTATGCGGTGCCGCCGGCCAAAACCACGGTGTATGCGCGCGAAGTGGTGGCACCCGGCAAGGAACATGCCGACCTGCCGTTCCTGGTGTTTTTCCAAGGCGGCCCCGGCTCCGGCTCGCCGCGTCCGATGGGCAACAGCGGCTGGCTCAAGCGTGCCTTGCAGGAATTCCGCGTATTGCTGCTCGATCAGCGCGGCACCGGCCGTTCCACGCCGATCACTGCCCAGACGTTGCGGAACCTGCCGACCCCGGCCGCGCAGGCGGCGTACTTCAAACACTTTCGTACCGACAATATCGTGCGCGACGCCGAGGCGATTCGCCGGCAGCTGATCGGCGAGCGGCCCTGGACCATCCTCGGCCAGAGCTACGGCGGCTTTTGCGCGCTGCGCTATCTGTCCGCCTCCCCCGACGGGCTCAGCGCCGCGCTCATCACCGGCGGCGTGCCGTCGCTGACGCGGCCAGTCGACGATATCTACCGCGCCACCTATCCGCGCGTGATCGAAAAGAACCGGCGCTATTACGAACGCTACCCCGAGGATGCCGCGCGGGTGCGCGCCATCGTCGAGTATCTCACCCGCAACGACGTGCGCATGCCGTCGGGCGGACGGCTCACTGCTGCGCGCTTCCTGCAGCTCGGCCTCGCCTTTGGCATGAGCGACGGATATGAGACGGTTCACTACCTGGTCGAGGAAGCCTTCGTCGACAGCGTCGACGGCAAATTGCGGCGGGAGATGAACTGGAATTTCCTGCAGCACGTCGAAGCGGCGCAAAGCTTCGACACCAATCCGATTTTTTCCGTGCTGCACGAAGCCTGCTACACGCAGGGTGTGGCGTCGAACTGGTCGGCCTCGCGCCTGCTGGCCGACTATCCGCAGTTTTCGTTACAGGGCGACGGGCCGGTGCTGTTCACCGGCGAGATGATCTACCCCTGGATGTTCGAGGTCTATCCGCAATTGCAGCCACTAAGGGCGGCCGCGGAACTGATCGCGCAGGACGCGGTGTGGCCGCAACTCTACGATGTCGAGCGCCTGCGCAACAATCGCGTGCCGACCGCCGCCGCCGTCTACTACGACGATATGTACGTGCATCGCGAATACTCGGAAGAGACCGCGCGCATCGTGCCGAACCTCAAGTTGTGGATCACCAATCAATACGAGCACAACGGCCTGCGCGCCGACGGCGAGGCGATCCTCGACCGGCTGCTACGGATGGTGCGCGGCGACATCTAATCTAAGCAGAAGTAATTACCGCCCTGCCCACAAGGCGCGGCGCGGACAACAAATTCCGGCAAGACCGGAATGACAAAAGAGGAAGAGACAATATGACGATTCAAGCCTTGACCGACGAGCAAATCCGCACCTGGTCGCGTACGCAAAAAGACCAGTGGTGGTTCAAGAATGTCTATCGCGGTGAAATGGCGCAGTTGACCATACGCTCCGGCATCACCGGCTTTCTCCTGGGCGGCGTGCTGGCCGCCACGGCGCTGTATATCGGTGGTAAGACCGGCATCACCATCGGCGTCGGCCTGACCTCTGTGATTCTGTCCTTTGCCATGTTTCGTGTGATGCACACCGTCGGTCTCGCGGCGGACTACACCATCCTCGAAAACAACTGCACGCAATCGATCGCCACCGCCGCCGGATACATGATTTCGCCGCTGATCGCGAGCATGGCGGCCTATATGCTGGTGACCGGGAAGATCATTCCTTGGTGGCAG
>CAZCKI010000119.1:0-8625 GCA_964498815.1 uncultured Burkholderiales bacterium | reverse complement strand
GGCACCGCGCGGCCACAGCTGAGTGATACCGATGCAGCGCGCTATGCATACGCGGAAGTGCTCGGCTTCAGCCCCGCGCACGGCAATTCGACATCAGATCGCTGGAACCCGCTGTCCGACGTGTTCATCAAGGAGGCCTTGCCGCCGCCAGACTACATCGTCGATGCAGCCGCCACGGCCGACGGCATCAAGACCTTCCGCAGCGTGCAAGCCGCCGTCAACCGCGCCGTGCGCGACGCGGGCAACAAGCCGCGCGTCTATATTGCGGTGCGGGCGGGCATCTATCACGAATTGCTGTATGTACCGGACTTTGCGACCGCCATCACCCTGGTCGGCGCCGATGCCGACGCCTCGCGTACCCGCATCGGCGTCGATCTCGACGCCAACGTCAGCGGCAAGCGCTATCGCGAACAATTCGGCGCGCAGTTTGCCGACGCACCGGCGGCCATCGTCGCCATGTACGCGTCGTTAAAGGATCGCGATACCGTGTCTACACCCGGCTCCACGGTAGCGTGGATTCGCAATCACGGCTTCCAGGCCAAAAATATCACTTTCGAAAACACCTACAACCGCGCCCACGGCGATGCCTATACGGCCGATGGCAAGCTCGCCGTGCACAGCCAGGCGGTGGCATTGATGGTGGACGACGCCGACAAGGTGCAGTTCGAGAACGTGCGCTTCAGCAGCTACCAGGACACGCTGTTCCTGCACGCCTCTTCCCCGCAAAAAACCGTACGCAGCTTTTTCCACCGCAGCTATATCGAAGGCGATCTCGACTTCATCTTCGGCGAAGCGACCGGCTATTTCCTGAAAAGCGAAATCAAGTCGCTGGGTGACCGGCGCATCTCCTATGCGACCGCGCCTGATACGTATTACGATAGCCGCTACGGACTGGTGTTCAACGAATCGCGCTTCACGCATGACGGCACCGCCAATGCGCTGGCCGGTCGCTTTTTCCTCACCCGCCAGTGGTTTCGCGGCCAGCGTTGCACGCCGTACGGCAAGGTCAACGACTTGCCGGCGTATCAGTGCAAGCTGGGGGCGGAGGACCGTTTCGATTCGCCGCATGGCACCATTTCAAAAAGCGTTTTGGAAAATGTAGGCAAGGTGATCATCCTCAATTCCAGCATCGGCGCGCACATCGACAAATCGCATCCCTGGTCGGACTGGAACGCGCTCGGCACGATCAAGTACCGCCCTGTGCAGACCAGTTCCGACGACTATTGGAACTACCTGCTCGCTGCCGGCATCGACCCGGTCGGGCAGTTGGGCTACCGCGCGAAAAAAATCCCCGTCGAGCCGTTCCTCGCCGAGTACCGCAGCCGCGACGAATGACTACCGAAGCGGAGACGGCCGGACCGCCCGAACTATTGCATCTGAAAAACGCCGACAGCTCGGTGGCGCTCTGTCCGGACCTGGGCGCCACGTTGGCGTACTTTCGCTGGCGCGACCACGACATCCTGCGGCCGGCGCCGGCCAACGCCGTCGCGGAACGCCGCCTGCGGCAAATGGCCTGCTACCCGCTGGTGCCGTTTTCGAATCGCGTCGCCTTTGCGGATCTGCCGTTCGGTGGCAAGCGAATACACCTGCGCGCCAACGCACCGCCGGAGTCGCACGCCTTGCACGGCTTCGGCTGGCAGCGCGCCTGGCAGGTCCACGCGCGGAGCGCGCAGGCGCTGGAACTGCGTTTACGCCACGAACCGGATGAAGATTGGCCGTTCGCCTGCGAGGCCGCATATAGCGTCGAATTGCGGGGAGACGGCCTGCACCTGCATCTGTCCGTCAAGAATTGTGGCGAAGGCGCCATGCCGGCGGGGCTGGGCCTGCACCCGTTCTTTCCGCTCGACGACGATACCGGGCTGGAAGCGACGTGGCACTCGATGTGGGAAATGGACGCCGACAAATTGCCGACCATCAACGTCCCGACTCCCGCCGAGTGCGATTTCCGGCAAAGGCGGTTGGTGGACCAATGGCAGGTCGACAACTGTTTTTGCGGATGGGGCGGTCGGGCGACGCTGTTCTACGCCACCCACCGTGTGCACCTGCGGGCCGGCACGGATTGCAGCCGCATCTTTTGTTACGCGCCCGGCGACGAACGCCGTTTTGTTGCGCTCGAGCCGGTTTCGCACATCAACAATGCCTTCGTCCTCGCTGACCGTGGTGTCGCCGACACCGGCATGCGCGCCCTCGCGCCGGGCGAAGGTATGGAAATCTCGTTTTCGATCACGCCGGAGCCGGTGCCGTAACCGCGCTCGCCGGCAACACCACTTGCAGAAACTCGCAGCCGTTGCTGCTTTCCAGGGAAAACTGCGCCCCGGCGGGAAGGGCCGCCGCATCGCCGGCCGCGAGCAACGTGGCGTGATCGCCGCGCAATTGCAGCGCGCCTTCCAGGACGCAGGCAAACCAGAATTCGCCCGCATGCGGCTGCCGTCCACCGCAGGCGCCGGCCACGGCGCGCACCACGCGCACGTCGGCGAGCCCCTGCGTCGCCGCGGCGATGCCGGTATCACGCGAGGTAAATCCTGCGTCGACACCGGCAATCCAGCTCGCGTCGGCGGCGATGTGTCGTACGAATCGCTGCCCTTGGTAGTCCCGTGCCGGCAGGTTCCGTCCGGTCGGCAAGGCAAGGTCGTGATCGGCGATGGTCTCGTGCACGGCCGGGCAGCCGATTTCGATTACCTCCATCCCGGTAGAAGCCTCCAATACCCGATGGCGGATCTGCGGCGGTTGCAGCACGCAATCGCCGGCGTGCAGGACGAAGGGGTCGCCCTGGTCTTCGTACACCACCCGCACCCAGCCCGTCTTGCAAAAGATCATCTGAAAGCGCACGCGATGAAAGTGCACGTAGTCCGGCACCGGTCCGCCGTCCGGAATGACGATGTGCGAGGCGACGAATCGTCCGCCGAAGCGGCCTGGTAGCAAGTCGCGGTAGTGCATGCCGGCGCGGCCCGCCGCACCGGCGCCATCGCTCGCGCGCACCGCGACAAACTCCTGGTGCCCTTCGGGCACCGACAATGCTGGTAAATCGGACGCCCACTCGATTGCCACGTCCGCCAGTGGGGTAAACCCGGAAGGCGCAGGGCCGGCCAGGCGCAGTTTCACCGGGCCGCGAACGTCACTCTCCGTCGCCGTTTCCAGCCGCAAGGCGAGCCCCTGCCCGGACACCACCGCCGTGGTCGGCGCGTCCGCCGGGAAGATCGAATCGACGCGAAAGCCTAGCGGGCCGGTCAGGGCGGCAAAAGTCTTGTCGAATTCGCGGCAGGCGACGATCACCTGGCCGCCGGGGGCAGCTCGCTTCACATTGCGCTCCTTATCCGACCCGACCATTCAGGAAAAAAATTCACCATTCCGGTGAGAAAAAATTCACGATCCCGGTGGGTTTGTGACCGTTTGTAACCGGCCGTTTCGCAACGCGGAACGATAGCCATAAATATCTCGCGAGGATAGGCATTTTCTTGACCCGTGCCAATGTTTTCGGATGGAACAAATCTCACCATAGCGTGTTTGCATCTAGTTGTCAGGAATCGCGCGGAGCGGGAACGCCCATAACAAGTAAATATTCATCATTCGGTCAATTCATTTCTTTCATCCCATAAGGACCACGAACCATGTTTACCGAAAAACGCATGTATACCGCGCTCGCGCGGATATTTGGGGGATCGCTTTCCGCAGCATTGTTGGTGGCGGCACCCGCGTACGCCCAGTCCGGCGAAACGCAAAAAGTCGAGAAGGTGGAGATCACCGGATCCTCGATCAAGCGTATCGACGCCGAAACGGCGCTGCCGGTGGCGGTTTTCACCCGGGAGGACATCCAGCGCGTGGGTGCCTCCACGGCGGAAGAACTGCTGAAATCCATCACCGTGACGGCCAGTAGCGGCAGCAGCAGCGCCGCCAACAGCGGCGCCGGCGGTGGTCAGGGCGGCAACGCTTCGGCTTCGCTGATTTCGCTGCGCGGCCTGGGTTCAACCCGTACTCTGGTCCTGGTGAACGGGCGCCGTAGCGCTCCCTCGGGCGGTAGCCCGGCGGTGGATATCAACTCCATTCCGGTCAACGCCATCGAGCGCATCGAGATCCTGAAAGATGGCGCCTCCGCCGTGTATGGCAGCGATGCGATCGCCGGCGTGGTCAATTTCATTTTGCGCAAAGACTATACCGGTGCCGAAGCCACAGTGAGCTTTGGCGCGCCGACCCGTAGCGGCGGCGGCAGCGAAACCAAGGCTTCCGTGTATGCGGGCTTCGGCAACCTCGGCAAGGATCGCTATAACGTCAACGTGGGCGCCAGCATCCAGGCGATCAAGCCCATTTATGGACGCGACCGTGCCTTTGCCACCCGGCTGAATATCAACGAATTCAATGACGGAACCAGCAACACCACCTTCCCGGCCAATATCCGGCTGAACACGGGTCTGTTGGCCAATCCGGTCGTTCCCAATTGCGGCCCTTATTCGGAAGTGTCGCCGTTTCAACCGGCGGGCCAATGCCGTTTTGACAACTCCGCATCCATCGCCATTCAACCGGAATCCAAACAGGCCAATCTGGTTTTCAATGGCAAGTTGATGCTTTCGGCGACGACCGAATGGTTTGTCGATAGCAGCTTCAATCGCAACCGCTTCGATCAAACCGAGCAGCCGGTACTGATCAATGGCGGCGTCCTGCCCGCCGGCCACCCGTATATTGCCGCGCAGCTGGCCTTCATCAACAGCCAGCCTACGGCAATCAAAAACTTGCTCCTCTCCACGGCAGGCGGCGTCATCGGCCAGGCCTTTGCATTTCTGCCGTCGACCAGCCCGTACTATCCGACCGCATTTGCCAACACCCTGACCTCAGCCCAGTTAATTCCCGGCCAGCCGTTGACCTTGCTGTTCCGTTCGTTCGTGACCGGCGTCCGCCAGGTCCGCGACACCAATGACAATGCAAGGATTGTCACCGGCCTTCGCGGCAGCGCGATGGGCTGGGACTACGATACCGGCTTCCTGTATAGCAAAAACAAAACGCAGGAAGACTTGACCGGCGGTTGGGTACAAACCACGCCGTATCTGACTTTGCTCAACACCGGCGTCATCAACCCGTTCGGGCCCACCACCGATGCTTCTGCCGTAAACGCGGCGTTGGCGACCACCTACAACGGTTCCTGGTTTACCAACACCGCCACGCTGACCAGCGTCGACGCCAAAGCGTCCCGGGAGCTATTCCAGTTGCCGGCCGGGACCATGAACCTGGCCCTGGGTGCGGAATTCCGCAAGGAAAAAATTGACCTGAAGCCTGCCGCCGCCAACCAGCAATTCCTGGTATCCGGCTTTGGCTCGCCCGGCGTGCCGGTCGCGGCAAACCGCAACGTCGAGTCGGTGTTCGCCGAAGTCAACGTGCCGATCTTCAAGAATCTGGAGGGCGATGCGGCGGTTCGGTACGACAACTATCAGCGCGTCGGCAGTTCGGTGAATCCGAAGATTTCCTTCCGCTGGCAGCCGACCGAAACGGTGCTTATCCGCGCCGCCTACGGCACCGGCTTCCGTGCACCGACCTTGGTGAATTTGTATCAGCCGCCGGCCAACGGCATCACCGGCCCCAGCCGTGACTTGATACGCTGCCCCCTGGGCGTGACCGGCCTGATCGATTGCCAGAATCAGTTCGTGACCCTGGGTGGCGGCAATCCGGCCCTGAAGCCGGAACGATCCAAGTCGCAAACCCTGGGTTTCCTGTTTGAGCCGAACAAGGAGTTTTCGATCGGCATCGACGGCTACGTCATCGGCATCAAGGATTTGATCCAGGCGGGCGTCTTTTCGACCGCGACCATCCTCGCCAATCCGGTTACGCTGGCAAGCTTCATCCACCGCGGCCCGCCGGATGGCAACGCCAGCGGGGTAGGCCCGATCATCGGCATCGATCAAGGCCTGGTCAATATCGGCAAGGTCAACGTTTCCGGCATCGACCTGGACATCAAAGGTCGTGTACTCAATACCGCCGACAACAAAATTACGCTGCGCATGAACGGCAGCTACCTGGCACGGTTTGATACGCAAAACAGCCTGACCGGGGCATTCGCAAGCTCGATCAACAATCCGTCCGCGTCCGCGCTCGGTGTCATTGTCCGCTGGCGCCACACCGCCAGCGCGACCTGGGAGAGGGGCCCCTGGGTAGCGGTCCTGACCCAGAACTACCAGACCGATTACGGCGATGTGAGAGGCAACTTCCAACCGGCGGCCAATACCACCGTCCGCACGGTCGGCGCCTATGAAACCTACGATACCCAGGTGTCTTATGTCGGGTTCAAGTCGCTCAGACTGGCGCTCGGCGTCAAGAACATCCTTAACCGTGACCCGCCCTACGCAAACTACAGCTCGGTCGGCTTTGTCGGCGGCTATGACCTGAGCTACAGCGACATTCGCGGGCGCTTCGTCTATTCCACCGCAACGTACGCATTCAAATAGTCACAGCGGCGTCTTCCTCGCAGCCCCACGGAGCGCAAGTTCCGTGGGGATTTTTTATAAAAAGCTGAAAAACTGGAACCACAGAGGCACAGAGGACACAGATGAAGATCAAAAGCCTTTAGGGTTTTCTCTGTGTCCTCTGTGTCCTCTGTGCCTCTGTGGTGAACGCTTTTGACTTTTTACACGTTCACACAGTTGAACATCCATTGCACGCCGAAGCGGTCTTGCAGACTGCCGTAGTAGCCGAAGTAGGCGCCCAGGGACAAGTCCTGCAAAGGCGTTTCCACCTTGCCGCCGGCCGAGAGTGCCGCAAACAGGCGCTCGGTCTCCGCGCGCGTATCCGGTTCCAGGTTGATGAACATATTATTGCCCGAGGTGACGGCAAAGCCCATCGACTCCGGCGCATCGGTGCCCATCAGCACGTGCCCGCCGAGGATCGGCAGCTCGACGTGCAAGACGAGATCGAGGTCGGCCGCCGCCATCGGCGGCTGGCCGGGTTGCGGCGGGCAATCGCGAAGGCGTGCGATCGGCCGGGCGAAAGCGGTGCCGAATACCGAGCGATAGAACTCGAACGCCTGCTCGGTAGAGCGGGGGAAATTCAAGTAAGTGCTGACTCGTGCCATGGCGATTCCTTTCAATGGGACGCAAGCAATTGGTAACGGAAGGCGTAAAGGCTTCAACACAGAGACGCGGAGGACACAGAGGCCACAGAGAAAACCTTGAATGCTTTTGACCTTCTCTGTGTTCTCTGTGCCCTCTGTGTTTGAAGCCTTTGATTTCGAATGTTCGACTAGCGGGCTGCCAAATACTTGTCGAGGCGCCCCAGTGTTTGCTGCAAGCCTTGTACCGCGCCGTATTTCTTCGCCACCGCGTCGCGCGCGGCCGGTGAGGCAAACAGCATCTGCATATCGAGCCGCGTTTTACCGTTCTCGTCAGTAAAGATGACCGTAGTGTGATGCTGCGAGGGCTCGTCGCCCGCCTTGCCGCCGCGCAAGGTGTAGACCAGGCGCTCGGGCGCTACCACCTCTTCATAATCGATGCGGTTGGGATAGTCGGTGCCGTCGGGGCCGTGCATGGTGTAGACCCACTCGCCGCCGCTTCTTACGTCCATCTTCTGCGTGGTGACGCTGAACCCGTCCGGCCCCCACCACTGGCCGATGTGCGCTGGGTCGGTCCACACCGCGAACACGCGCTCGCGCGGCGCCGCCAGTAGCCGTGTGGTGGAGATTTCGCGTTGCGATACCTCGGCGTGGATCGGCGCCAGGTGCGCGGCGAGGTGACCGAAGATCTGGTTCCAGCCGCCGCTCCAGCCCATCTGATTGTCGCGGTCGAAGGCGGTGGCGAGTTCGCAGCGCACGGTGATCCGGGTCTTGCCGTCGATCTCCTCGAACAATATCGTGTGCACGCCGTCGAGCGCGACCCGCTCGCCGACCATGCACTTTTCGTAAAAGACGATGCGCTGCAAAGGGACGATTTCGCGGAAGCTGCGGTTCACTACGACGGGCGTGCCGTCGGGCATGCGCAGGTGGATCAGCCAGGCGCCGCCGGGGCGGACGTCGATCGCGACGTGCTTGGTGGACATGCCGTCGAGCACGAACCATTTGGCGACGTGCACGGGATCGGTCCAGGCGGCGAACACCAGCCGGCGGGGCGCGTCGATGAGGCGCACCAGCTCGAGTTCGGTGGCCGGCGTTGCGGCGGAAGCGGTTTGGCTTGCGGACATGGTGCTACTCCTTCTCTTGCAGGCTATTGAGATACTCCGCCAGGCGGTCGAGACGTTCGTGCCATTGCTTGCGCAACACGGCCAGCCGGTAGGACCGGGGAAAAAACAGGTTGAAAAACACCGCACCCATCGCTCAGGCCTTTTTTCTGCGTGCGGGCTTCTTTTCAGCCGCCTGCAGTTCGAGCAAATAGGCTTCCAGGCGATCGAGGCGCTGCTCCCAGTGCCGCCGATACTGCTCGATCCAGTCGCAGGCGTCGTGCAACGGTTTCGCCTCCAGCTTGCAGGGCCGCCACTGCGCTTCGCGGCTGCGGGTGATGAGCCCGGCGCGCTCCAGCACCTTGAGGTGCTTGGTGATGGCGGGCAGCGAAATGTCGAAGGGCTCCGCCAATTCCGTGACCGAGCTCTCCCCCGAAGCCAGCCGCGCCAGGATCGCGCGCCGGGTCGGGTCGGCGAGGGCGGAGAAAGTGTGGCTCA
>CAZCKI010000118.1:8413-8719 GCA_964498815.1 uncultured Burkholderiales bacterium | reverse complement strand
AAGCGGGTTGACCGCTACCGCCATAGGGCTATTACCTACCGTGATCGTGCTGGCGCCGTTGCTTGCACCGTCGATAACGGTGACGCTGCCGCTGCCGCTGTTTGCCACATAGATCTTGTTGGTGACGGTGTTGACCGTCACTGCGGCGGGGCTGGTGCCGACCGCAATCGTGGCGGTGGCGTTGCTTACCCCGTCGATCACCGTCACGCTATTGCCGGTGTTATTGGCCACGTAAATTTTGTTGGTGACAGGATTCACCGCGACGGCGCCGGGAGCCCCGCCCGCCGTGACGGTGCTGATGACACC
>CAZCKI010000118.1:0-8403 GCA_964498815.1 uncultured Burkholderiales bacterium | reverse complement strand
TCGCTCCGCTATTCGCCACATAGACATTGCCGGTGATCGGATTGACGGCAATCGCCAGCGGCTGCGTGCCGGCGTTGAACGTGCCGAAGGATGCCCCGGCGTTGGCGGCGAGCGCGACGCAGGCCAGGCCCAAGGTCAGCACCATCGGAAAAAAGGCGCGTATTTGCGCCAGGAGAAAAGAGCCGGACCCGCGCACGCTGCGCACGAACGGACAACTGCTGGCGGAATGTCGGTAGCTCATATATCCCCGTATTGGTGATTGCCGGGCGGTTCGCGTCGCCAAGCCGGCATTTACCGGCGGGCTCGCGACGCGATGGGGATATTCAAACGTGCCTCGGCAGGGCGGGCACGCGAGCTTCGATGAATCGGGCAGGAATTTCGATGAAGCGCGGGTTGGCGGCCGGGGAAACTCGAACTGCACCGGGGAATTCAGCGGATATTCAGCAGTTCCCTGATCCGCCCGTGCGCGACCCGCCCCAAAACCAGCGGGTCGGCGACGCCGGTGAGGTAAACAAGACCTTCATCGCGCGAGCGACTTTCCAGGCGTGCAACGGAAGACCGATTGACAAACAGGGAACGATCCAGCCTGGCGAACACATCGGCGGGTAACATGGATTTCCACTCGCGCATGCGCCTGTGGATGAGCAGCGGCGCCTGCCGCAGCAGCCGCACCCGGGTGTAGTCTGCCTCGGCCTCGATGGCGGCAATTTCGCGCAAGGGAACCACCACCACGCGCGTGCCGTCGCGCAGGCACAGGGAGTCATCGACGGAAAGCGCGGCTGCCTCGCCCGGCAAGACGGCTGCACGCTGCAAGGCCTGCAACATGCGCGGCGGCGCGACCGGCTTCAGCAAATAGTCCACCGCCTGCACGTCAAAGGCGCGCGCAGCGAACTCGGCATAGGCCGTCACAAAAATCACCTTGGGCGGCTGCGCCAGCCGCGCCAGCAGATCGAAGCCGTCGGCGCCCGTCATCTGCACGTCCAGGAACACCAAGTCCGGCCTGGCCTGTTCACACAATCTCGCCCCCTGATCCACGCTCTCCGCCTCGCCGACCACTTCGATGTCCGGATATTCGGCCAGCAACTGCTTCAGGTATTTGCGTGCTAGCCTTTCGTCGTCGATGATGGCGACCCTGGTCATGATCGCGGTATCTCGATGGTGACATTCACCCAGCCGTCCCCGTGCGCGATATCGAAGCGGTGTCTGGCGGGATAGAGCAGCTTGAGCCGCGCGCGAATGGACTCCAGACCGAATCCCTGGTGGTCCGCGGCCGGACCCGCCTCGCGCCACACGCCGGTATTGCCGACCTCGATCCGCAACATGCCGTCTGCGCAGGCCGCCCGAATCAAAATGCGCATCGCCACGGGGCTGGTCCGCAGGACGTGCTTGACCGCATTTTCCACCAAGGGCTGCAAAAAAAAGCCCGGCACCAGCGTGGCGCGCGCCTCTTGCGTGACCTCGATGGAAAAATGCAGCCGCTCCTCGAAGCGCGCCTTTTCGACGTTGAGATAGTGCGTCATGGCCTCGATCTCGGCGGCCAGCGTCACATTGTCGGCGTGGCGATGCGCCAGCGAGTAGCGCAGGTAGTTCGCCAGCTCGTGCGCCAGCGCCTTGACGGCGCGCGGATTGTCGTCCGCCTCGGCGGCAATACTGTTCAGCGCATTGAACAGGAAGTGCGGGTTCAGCTGCGCACGCAGGGCCTGCAACTGCGCGGTATTCGCGGCCGATACCGCCGCTAGGTGCGCCAAGGCCGCCTTGATCCAAAAGTACAGAAAACTCCAGCACGAATAGACCAGGAAGCGATTCAACGCCACCGCCAGCAAACCGCGGGTACCGCGCAGTATCAATTCGTGCTCGCTGAAAAGCGCGCTTCGTATCGACTCGAACCACACAATATCGATTGCCGTGACCAGCAGGCAGGCGACGGTGACGCGCAAGGCGATCCGGCTTGCCAGCATCCCTTGCGGCAGTCTGTGAAAGTAGGCGTACAGCAGCAGCGTCAGCAAAAAACCGAACGTGTCCTGGAACAGCGTCGAGATCACTGCCATCCTGACATTGCCCAGGACGAGTGCCTTGAACACCGTATTACCCAGGGAAAACAGCAACCACCCTGCCAGTTGGAAACGCCAAAAATTGGGCAACCTGCGCCAACGCGCCGCCAAGCCGCCGACCATACTGGGCTGTCGTGGAAGGTCTGCCGTGGTCGAAAGCGGTACATTCATCGTGCTGGAATTCTAGTCTTCCCACAACATGCTTCACAAGCACCGGCTGCGCGGATTGGTCGTCAATTCGGACGGACTGGTCGAATTTCTTCCTGGATGCGATGGACGCTCGGCGCGGGCGCAAGGAAGAAGGCTCCACCAAGGCGCCCAAGGCGAACAAAGATTCACCCGCCAAAGGTGGCGTTTTGATAAGATGATCCGCAGTACATAAGTAATCTTGCGCTAGAGCAAGACGGGGCGGCGCGCAGCATTGACCGGCCAGGGCCAAAGAAGCCCGGCGGCGATACCTGTGTGCCGGAAATGGGGATAGCTCGGTGCCACTACACGTAGAGACCGGTAAATCGGCAGTCAGCGATGTCCGTACCATCGGGCTGGCTCTGGCCTGCGCAGCGCTGTTGACCTTGAACGCCTGTGTATCGGCGAGCGACCCGGCCATCGGCGTCACCGCCCTGCTGGCCCAATGCGGCGCACCCGGTCCCTGCGGCCAGGCGCTGGCCTGCGAGGGCAAGATGCTGTCGGTGCGCGACACCATCGATCCGGTCAATGTGTTCGACCGCCGCCGCTTCCCTAATCTGCCATACGAGAAATTTTCCCTGACCGACCGCGCCAGCGGCAGCACGCTCGAAGTGTGGGCGGCATCGATAGCCGGTGACGGCATGCTACAGGCGCTGCAGGTCGTGCGCGGCCGGTCCGCCGAGGTCAGCGTGCGCGGCCGCGCGGTCGGCGTCGATCTGCCGATCGCATCCCGCTGCATCAGAACCATCAAACTTGAATTGGCCTCCTCCCACGATCTCTCCGTTGGAAACGAAAAATGATGAAAACCATCCCCCGCCAGACTGGTTCCATGAGGCGCGCGCGCGCCCTGCTGCTGTCGCTGCTGGCGATGTTCAGCGTGGTCGCCGGGGCCGCGCCCGTGACGCCCGACATGGTGTCGAAGGTCGCGCAAAACTTCATCGCCAACCATATCGCCCTGCACGGCGAATGGAACGGCACCAAGTCCGCAGTCGTCGAATCGATCGTGCTGGTGCGCCAGGACAATGTGCCGCTCGCCTATAACGTCACTGTCCACCCAAGCGGCCACCTGCTGGTGGCGTACGACGACGACTTCAGCCCCGTGTTGCTGTACTCGGATACCTGGTCGTTCGATGCGGCACGCGTTTCGCAATTCGGCTCGGTCGAATCCTGGATCATTCCCGAGATCCGCGAGGTGCAAAAAGGCATCGCGGCGCATCGCGCCGAACTGTCCAATACGATGTCGCCGGACGAAATCGAACAGCTGCGCCAGGCGAGCGATTCCTCGCGCGCGTGGCAATATTTCGACCGGCCCACCGGCGAATTCGCTCCGCTGGCCCGCTCGCAAACCACCAAGATCGGCGCACCGCCGCAATCGGAGGTCACCTTCGCAACCGTCGGGCCGCTGTTGTCCACCTCGTGGAACCAGGGCGATGTGCGCATCTCGCCTTTCACCTATAACACCTACACGCCGACCGACCCCGGCAGCGGCGGCTGCCCGCGCACCCTGACCGGCTGTGTGGCAACGGCCACGTCGCAGATCATGCGCTATTGGAGCTGGCCGACCAGCGGCACCGGCAGCCACTCCTACACCTGGACGCCGCCGACCGGCGCGGGACCCTACACCGTAAGCGCGAATTTCGCGCACAGCTACAACTGGGCCGGCATGCCGGCTAGCCTGTCGACTTCCAGTTCGGCCACCGCCATCGACGCGGTCGGTCGCCTGATGTCCGATGTCGGCGCTGCCTTCAACATGGCCTACGGCTGTTCGGGCTCATCGGCCTCAACCGGCTGGGCCGGCACCGTATTGCCGCAGTATTTCGGCTATCAAAACACCATCCAGCAGATTTCGCGCAGCACCTCCAGCTCGACGGCATTTTTTGCCGCCATCAAAGCGGAATTCGATGCGACGCCGGCGCGCCCGGTACTGTTCACCATGCGCACCGCCGCCGACGAAGGCCACGCGGTAGTGGCGGACGGCTACCAGACCGGCGTCACCAATATGGTCCATATCAACATGGGCTGGGGCGGCCAGTTCAATAGCTATTACGACATCTCCAGCAACTGGACCGCCGGCTATACCTGGCTCGCGACCTCGCAGAATGCCTACGTCGGCATCCAGCCGAACGGTGTGACCAGTTGCTCCTATTCGCTCGGCTCGTACAGTCTGTCGGCGCCCGCCGGCGGACAGCTCGGCAGCGTCAGCGTATCGACGGGATCGACCTGCACCTGGACTGCCACCAGCGGTGCAAGCTGGATCACGATCACCTCCGGTTCCAGCGGCACCGGCAGTGGCAATGTCGGCTTCTCGATTGCTGCCAATTCGCTCGGCAGCGCCCGCAGCGGCACGCTGACCGTGGCCGGCCAAACGTATTTCGTGACCCAGGCCGGCGCCAGTTGTTCCTATCAGATCGCTCCGGGCAGCAGCACGCTCAGTTCGCCTAATGCCACCACCGGCAGCGTTGCCCTGACGACGGGCGCCTCCTGCACCTGGAATGCCAGCAGCGATTCCACCTGGCTTACCCTCACTTCGCCTGCCGCCGGCACCGGCAGTACCACCGTCAATTATTCGGTGGCAACCAACGTCGGCGACGCTTCGCGCAGCGGCAACCTCACCATCGGCGGCACCTCGTTCAATGTGACGCAGGCCGGCAATTGTTCCTACGCCATCAATCCGAGCGCGCAAACGTTCTCTTCGGCTGCGACCTCGGGCGCGATCAATGTGCTGGCAGGCGCCACCTGCTCGTGGACAGCGGTCAGCAATGTGTCCTGGATCACGGTAACGGTAGGCGCCAGCGGCGTCGGCTTCGGTAATGTGAGCTACACGGTGGCCGCCAACACGACTTCCAGCACGCGGGTCGGCACCGCAACCATCGCGCGTCAAACTTTGACTGTGACGCAGTCTGGCTCCGGCGTCGTTTCCACCAGCCTCCTCAACACCGGTTTCGAGAGCGGTTCGGTCAACTGGTCCGAGTCGGGGTCGCCGATCATCACCAACGATCCCTCGCGCGCGCATACCGGATTCTGGTTCTCATGGCTGGGTGGCTACGACAATGGCACCGATGTACTCTCGCAGGATTTCACCATTCCGGCAGGCACACAACAGCCGTCGCTTCGCTTCTGGTACTACATCACCACCAACGAGACGCTGCAAACACCCTACGACACGATGACGGTCGATGTCTTCAGCGTGGCGAGCGGCGCCAAGCTCGCGACACTTGCGACCTTCTCCAACCTGAACGCAGGAACCGGTTGGGCACAGTCGCCGAGCTATGACCTCAGCGCCTTTGTCGGCCAGTCGATCCGGCTTTCGTTCACCGCCAAGACCGATTCGTCGCTCACGACGTCCTTCTATATCGATGACGTGAGCCTCTCGACCACCACCGCCTGCACCTACTCCCTGTCGCCCTCCAGTCAGTCGATAGGATCGGGTTCCGTAAACGGCACGCTGACGGTTACCACGTCGCCTGCCAGCGGTTGCCCGTGGACAGCCTCCAGCAATGCCTCGTGGCTCACGTCCAGCAGCGCCGGCAACGGTACCGGCACCGCAACATTTAGCGCGGCCGCCAACACCACCGGCAGCGCGCGCAGCGGTACGCTGACGATAGCCGGACAGACATTTACATTGAATCAAGGGATACCCGACGCCAATAGCAACAACCTGTTGCAAAACCCCGATTTTGAAAGCGGCAGCGTCGGCTGGACCGAACAGTCCTCCGGCAACTACGCCATCATCACCAGCAATTCGACCGGCCACGGCGGCAGCGGCTACGCGTGGCTCGGCGGCTACGACGGTGGCACCGATACGCTGTACCAGAATGTGACCATACCCGCCAATACCTCGGCGGCATACGTTCAGTATTGGTACTCGATCCGGACCAATGAAACGTCGACCACCATCGCTTCCGACACGATGACGGTTGCCGTATACAGCGTCGCGACCGGCCTCAAGCTCGCCACCCTCGCGTCCTATTCCAACCTGACCACGACCCCCGGCTGGGTGCAGAGCGCGCAATTCGACGTCACCGCGTATAAGGGACAGACCATCCGTCTGCAATTCTCGGCGACGACGAATGCGACCAACACCACGTCGTTCTTCATCGATGACGTATCGCTGACCGCGTCCCTGGCGGGTTCCGGCACGCAGGCGCAATCCATTTCCTTCACGCTCACGGCGACCGGCAAGGTCGGCAACATTGTTGCACTTGGGGCGAGCGCTTCGTCCGGCCTCGCGATCACCTATCTGGTGGCAACGCCGACGGTGTGTTCGGTCTCGGGCAACTCGCTTACCCTGCTCGCGGTCGGCGTATGCACGGTGAGCGCCAACCAGAGCGGCAATAGCACCTATAGCCCGGCCACCGCCGTCACGCAAAACCTCACGGTATCGGCAGCCTCCCTGATGCCGCTATCGATGCGCGGCGGCATCGACATCGACGGCAACGGCAAGGGTGCGGTGGTGGTGCAGTCTTCCGTGTCCATGATGGCCGGACGCTTCAACAACAACCAATTGCAATTTACGCCGATTTCCACGCCCGGCGTCGGCTACCGCCTGATCGGCGTAGCCGACTTCGACGGCAACGGCAAGTCGGACCTCGCGTTCCAGAACATGACGCAAGGCACCCTTGGCGATGTGAAGATCTGGAAAGACTTCAACTCCACCAACGAGGTTCTGCTGCGCCAGGTCAAGCAGGTATGGGACGTGCAGGCGGTCGGAGACCTCGATGGTGACGGCTACGGCGACCTGGTGTGGCGCTTCATGGCCGATGACCCGCGCGACACCGGTGTCTCGTACATCTGGTTCACCAATGGCGCCGTCGTCACGCAAGTCCGCAAACGCGGTGGCGCACCGCTCAATTGGAAATTGCTCGGCGCGATGGACCTCAACGCCGACGGCGCCGCGGACATGATTTACATCAGTCCCGACCGGCAGATCAAGGCCTTGATGGCGACGCCCAGCCGCACCTGCGCAAATCTCGCGGCGGGACAAATCCCGACAGGATTCACCGTCCTCAAGCTGGCCGACTTTACCGGCAATCACCTGGGCGATATCCTGCTCCGCGACGACCTCACCGGGCAAGTCGCGATGATCGCACTCGATGCTCGCGGCCTGGTGTTGCCACCACCGGGCACCAATCCCGACGACCCCAATGCCTCGTGCAGCGCAAGCTCGTTGACGGTGACCAATACCACCTACATATTCGGCAATGCCGACCCGACCTGGCAGCTGTACGCCACCGGCGACCTCAACGGCGACGGAGTAACCGACGTGGTCTGGAAGCAGTCCAATGGCCAATTGACCGTGTGGCTGATGAACGTGGTCAACCATGTGCCGACGCAACCCACGGTGATCAGCAATGCGGGCAGTGCGCCGGCAGGATTCACGCCGTTCCAGCCGTAGTGTCTTGAGACATTGAGTGGGTGGAGCGCTGCCGAGTGGCAGCTACCACCCGCTCACGGTCACCACAAAGTGGGTTTTCGAGCTTCCCGAGCGATACGACTCGTTGTCGTGCAGGGACGGCTGAACGATGCACATTACGCCCAATTCGGCGCACTGCGATCGAAGCGCGATCATTTCCGGCAGCAGTTCGATGTCGGCGAGACCCATGCTCGCCAATTCCTGATCGACGTGCAAGTGTCGATGGCTTTCGTCGCCCAATACGTATTCGACAAATCCAGTCACGTGGCCGGCCCAGCTGCCCTCACCGTGCGCATCTTTTTCGATGTCCGATTGCAGCGACTTGCCGATGCGTGACAGGTGGGCATCTACCTCCTGCAACCAACGTCGGCGCAGGTCGTCGGCGGCAACCATGCGCTTTTTTTCGGTCGTTGCGGCAATGCTCTTGATGTCATCAAGGAAAGACATAACGCCTCCCATTCACCGCAGGCGCGAATTACCGCATCGTCAACGACGTGGAAATGGCCTGCGGTTGGTGCATTGTGGTCCGGGCAGTCTGGCGACTCTTTGCGCTACCGCAATTTCGGTTCAGGTTGACCACGTCAACACGATTGCGGTGGCGGCGGGCGCGCCCGTACTTCCAGCCAATTGTGACGCCCACAAGAAAAATGACCCACGCAAAACGGCTCGCATCGGCCCGCGACTGCGCAAAACCAAAATAAAACGCCACCCGAAGGTGGCGTTTTTGGTTTGGTGGCGCGCCCGGCAGGATTC
>CAZCKI010000117.1:0-8745 GCA_964498815.1 uncultured Burkholderiales bacterium | reverse complement strand
GCAGCGTCGATTTGCCGGCACCCGAATGCCCGGTGACGGCCACCATCTCGCCGGGCTCAATGCGGAACGAAATCCCCTTCAGCGCCTCAAAGCCGTTCGGATAACGCTTCACGGCGGCCGAAAAGCGGATCATGCGTCGCGTCCCAGCAAACCGGCTACGTACTCTCGCGCGGCAAACGGTCGCAGGTCGTCGATCGCTTCGCCCACGCCAATAAAGCGCACCGGCAGGATGCGATCGGCGCGCTCCGCCGCCAGCGCCGCGATCATGCCGCCCTTGGCGGTGCCGTCGAGCTTGGTGACGATCAGCCCCGTGAGCTGCAAGGCGTCGTCGAAAGCCTTGATTTGCGCGAGCGCGTTCTGGCCGGTGTTGGCGTCGAGCACCAGCAGCGTTTCGTGCGGCGCACCTGGGTCGGCCTTGGCGATGACGCGCCGTACCTTGCGGATTTCTTCCATCAAATGGAGTTGCGTCGGCAAGCGGCCGGCGGTATCGGCCAGCACCACGTCGATGCCGCGCGCCTTGGCCGATTGCACCGCGTCGAAGATCACCGCGGCCGAATCGCCGCCCTCCTGCGAAATCACGACGACGTCGTTGCGCTCGCCCCACACCAGCAGTTGCTCGCGCGCGGCGGCGCGGAAGGTGTCGCCCGCGGCGAGCATCACCTTCAAGCCCTGCGACTGGAAGTATTTGGCGAGCTTGCCGATGGTGGTGGTCTTGCCGGCGCCGTTGACGCCGGCCAGCATGATGACAAACGGCTTGGCGCGGCTGGGATCGATCGCGTGTTCCAGGGGTGCCAGCAAGCCGGTCAGCAACACCCTGAATTCGGCCTCCAGTGCGGCGCCGTCGGCGATCTGCTTTTCCTTCGCAACCCGGCGCAAGTTGTCCAACAAGCGCTGGGAGGAGCGAACGCCGACGTCGCCCTCGATCAGGATTTCTTCCAGGCGCTCGAATAGCGCCTCGTCCACTTTGCTCTGCGCGCTGAACAGTTCGCCCAGATCGGTGCCGAGCAGGGCTCGGGTCTTCGCCAGGCCTTGCTTCAGCCTGCGCGCCCAGCCGCCCTCCGCGGCCGGCAGATCCGGGCCGGCGCCGGGCTTTTTTCCAAAGAGGGACAACACGATTGACGACGCCTGAAGAATGAGAAGCGGACGGCGCTATTTTACGGTATCGAGTTTGGCGATGGACTGTAAGGTTGGCGGGAAGGCACCGACCGATGGCCCAGACGCGGCGCGCCAAGGACGAAATTGCGGCGCGTTTCGCTCTCACCAACCTCAAACTCAAGGAGTAACTCATGCTGCAAAAGAACATGGTACGTGCAATCGTCGCGGTTTCGCTGCTGGGCGCAGGCTTCGCCATCGCGCCGTCCAGCTACGCCAATCAGGACGACAAGGACTACAAACTGGTGGCCGAAGCGATCATGAAAAAAATGGACACCAACAAGGACGGCATGATGTCCAAGGAAGAAGTCATGAAAATGGTGTCGGACAAGTTCGACAAGATGGACACCAAGAAGGCCGGCAAGATGGATTCCAAGCAATTCGAGGAGTTCCTCAAAGCGCTGATGCAGAGCGGCGGCTGATTTCTCGGCCACCGCCGCGCGGTATGATGAAAGGGGCCGATAGTGGCCCCTTTCTCATCGCCCATGCCGCAAACACCTCCTCGCAAGCCCTTACACAAGTCGCGCAACCGCGTACGCATCATCGGCGGCGCATGGCGAAGCCGCCTGATCGAATTTCCCGATGTGCCGGGATTGCGGCCGACGCCGGGCCGGGTGCGCGAAACGTTGTTCAACTGGCTGGGACAAAGACTGACGGGCAAGCGCTGCCTGGACCTCTTTGCCGGCAGCGGCGTGCTCGGCTTCGAGGCTGCCTCGCGCGGCGCCGACGAGGTGATCCTGGTCGAATCGGATCGCGCGGCAGTTGCGGCATTGGAAGAAAGCCAGCGCAAACTGCCTGCGCCGAATTGCCGCATCGTTCGCGGCGATGCGATGGCCTGGCTCGCCAGGCCGGGTGCGGGCTTCGACGTGATCTTCATCGATCCGCCGTTTGCCTCGGGATTGCTGCCCAAGGTGCTGCCGCTGCTGCCGGGGCACTTGAACGGCGGCGGCCTGGTGTACGCCGAATGGGACGAGGCGCCGGCCGCTTGGCTGGCCGCGCACCCGCAAATATCCCTCGAGGTCGTAAGGGAAGGGCGGGCTGGCAACGCGTTTTTTGCGCTACTATCCGCGAAGCTGTCCAACGAGAACCCGTCGCCATGATTCGAGCCGTCTATCCCGGAACCTTCGATCCCCTCACCAAGGGCCACGAGGACCTGGTCGCGCGCGCGGCCAAGTTGTTCGACGAGGTGATCGTCGCGGTGGCACACAGCCAGCCCAAGCGGCCGTTTTTCACTCTCGAAGAACGCATCGGCCTCGCCCGCGAAATCCTGCAGCCTTACGGAAACGTCAAAGTGCTGGGCTTCAGCGGGCTGCTGTCGGATTTCCTCACCCAGCACGACGCCGGCGTGATCCTGCGCGGCCTGCGCGCGGTGTCCGATTTCGAATACGAATTCCAGATGGCCGGCATGAACCGCAAGCTCAATCCCGGCGTCGAAACCATGTTCCTGACGCCCTCCGACAAATACATGTTCATTTCCGCGACCATCGTCCGCGAAATCGCCACGCTGGGCGGCAATGTCGACGACTTTGTCCACCCCTTGACCTCCAGGGCGCTGCGCTCCAAAGTCGGGAAGTAATAGGTACCGGTCCGTGGCCCTCAAGATCACCGACGCGTGCATCAATTGCGACGTGTGCGAACCCGAGTGCCCCAACGACGCCATTTCGCTGGGCATCGAGATTTACGAGATCGACCACAATAAATGTACCGAGTGCGTCGGCCACTTCGACAAGCCGCAGTGCCGCGAGGTCTGCCCGGTCGATTGCATTCCGCTCGACCCGGACCACGTCGAGACCCCCGAACAACTCCAGCAAAAATTCCTGCGCCTGACCGTAGTTTCCTGATCGTGGCCTGAACACGGCGCCCAGTTGCCGCCTATTCGGCGATTTCGTCTTCGTCGTCGGTACCGAGCCTTCGCGCCATGGCAGCGCGCAATTCGGCCAGCGCATCGTGCTTGTGCTTGATCACGTCCACTTGCGCCTGCAGTTCGGCGATGCGTTCGGCGAGGTCGAGTTCGGCCGACTTGATTTTCTCGACGCTGCCGGAGCGTTCCGCAGTCTGCCGCATCGCTTTTTCCAGCGGCTGTTCGAGGGCGGCGTGCAGACCGCGCATCCAGGTGATGCATTCGCGGTTGGCGATTTCGAATACGTGCAGTACGCGGCTCGCGACCAGCTCGTCGAATTGTTCGGCGCGTGCGCTGCTGCGCCGCTCGAGCACGCCGGTCTTGCGCGAAAATTCGGCGTCGGCTTTCTGTTCGGCCTTTTGCAATTCGGTGTGAAAGCGGTGCGTGGCGAACGGATGAACCTCGAACTTGCCGAAACGAAGCTCGCTGAAAATACGCGCGCCCACCGTCCGGTACAACTCGCGCACCTCCTCGATCTTGGCGTCGAGGGCGTTCAGTTTAAGCAGGGTGTCCTGCAGGAAGTCCTGCACGATTTCCTTGGTGGTGCGGCCGCCCTTGCCGGACACGATCGCCTTGCGTGCGACCTTGATGCTTTCCTTGGCGGCGGCCGGATCGACGATCACGGTCAGTTCCTCGGCGAGCTTGGCCTGCACCGCTTTTACCGCGCGCAATTCGCGGCTGGCGTTGTCGAGTTTCTCGGCGCGCGTGGCGTGCTGGCTGACCAGGCTCGTGCTTAGTTTTTCGTTCTTGTTGCGCAGTTCCGCCAGCGTTTGCAAGCCCTGCAGGGTGGCGAAGCGCTGCTGGTCGAGGCCTTCCTGCGCTCCTGCCAGCATCTGGTTCAGGGATTCGGTCACCGTGGCGGAGCGCGCTTCCAGCCGATTGTCCGGAAGCCTGGCGGCGATGCTGCGCTCGAGCTGGTACATGCGGCTTCGGACGGCGGCATCCTTGTCCCCGGCGAAGCGGGCATTCAGTCCCTGCAGCGCCGATACGGCGATGACATCGATCGGGTCGATGCGCAAGGTATCGGCGATCGTTTTCACCTTCTGGTCGATCTGGCGCAGCATTTCGCGGCCGGGATTGAGTTCGTCGTCGATCTTCAACTGGTCGATCTTGTTGAGCACGATGAGCCGCATCGGCTTATATGCAAAATTCGCGCCTTCGGCCTCGCGCTCGCGTTCGCGCGGATGGCGGGTGCCGCCCATATGGCGGCCCCAAATGGCGAGATCGGATTTGGTCAGCCCTTCGCGCGCATCGAGCACCAGGATCACGCCATCGGCTTGCGGAATGCGCGTGCTGGCGAACTCCGGTTCGGCATCGAGTGCCGCGAGGCCCGGCGTATCGAGCAGCACCAGCCCCGCGTCGAGGAGCGGATGCGGATAGTTGATGATGGCGTGACGCCAGCGCGGCACGTCGACCATCGCCACACCGGCAGTCGACACCGGCTGCGCGATGCCACTGCCGTGCAGGCCCCACTTCACCGCATCGACCAGCGTCAGGCGCTTGGTTTCGGACAGCGCCGCCAGCGCACGCGCCACCGAATCGGCATTGTCGGCTTCGAACAACACCGTGCGCCAGGCGCTGTCGTCTGCATACAGTTCCTTGAGGCTGCGCGCGTTTTCGCGGGTTTCGATTGGCAACAGGCGCACGCCGGTACGCACGTCGCGGTCGAAGCGCAATTCGGTCACGCAACGCGTGGTACGCCGGTCGCCGGCCGGCAGCAGCCGGCGGCCGAGATCGCCGAAGAACAGCGCGTTGATCAGTTCCGATTTGCCGCGCGCCACCTCGGCAATGAAGGCGATCAGGATGCGTTGCTCCGACACCAGCGCCGACAGGCCGGCGAGGGTCGCGCGCGTGGCGAGCGTGATGAATCCGTGTTCCTGCAGGAAGCTGCCGACCTCGCCGATTTCCCGGTTCAGTGCGTGCCGCCACGATTGCATTTCGGCGAGGCGCGCGGTGATGGTCGATTTGCGATTCATGCAGATAATGTCTAGCGTTGGCAGTGACTACAGTAAAACGTACTGCGCTGGCCCTGGCGAATGGTACGTATCGGTCTGCCGCAATTTCGGCAAGGCAATCCCTCGCGGTCGTACACGTAGGCATCGACCTGGAAGTTGCCGAGTTCGCCGTTGACCTTCACGTAGTCGCGCAGCGACGAGCCGCCTGCCCGGATCGCGTTTCCCAGAGTCGTCTTGATCGCCTCGGCCAGCCGCCGGTAGCGCTGCAGGCTCACGCTGCCGGCAGCACGGGTGGGTGCGATACCGGCGCGGAACAGCGATTCGCTCGCGTAGATATTGCCCACACCCACTACCACCTGTCCGTTCATGACGAATTCCTTGACGCTGACGCTGCGGCCGCGCGAGGCGGCGAAAAGATAGTCGCCGGAAAATTCATCGGTGAGCGGTTCCGGCCCCAGCGTATCGAGCAGCGCGTGCGCAGCCACTTCGCCGGGCAGCCACAGCATTGCACCGAACCGGCGCGGATCGGTATAGCGCACGGCGATGCCGCTCTCCAGCAGGAGGTCGATGTGATCGTGTTTCCCCGGCGCTTCCGATTTCTTGGCGAGGCGCAGGCTGCCGGACATGCCGAGGTGCGACAGCAGGAAGCCGGGCGCCGCGCCGTCCTTGCAGGACCAGAGCAGGTATTTGCCGCGCCGGGTGATATCGGCGATGCGGCTGCCGGTCAGACGCCTGCCGAGGTCGCGCGGCACCGGCCAGCGCAGGCGCGCATTGCGCACCTTGACGCCGACGATGGTCTGGCCGCGTACGGTCGGCAGCAGGCCGAGACGGGTGGTTTCCACTTCCGGGAGTTCGGGCATGATCAAAAAGACGGGAATTCCCAATAGTGTGACATGGTCTATACGTCAGCACCATTCGGCGAGCGCCAACGTGACGCGAGCCGCCCGGCGGTCTATCATGACCTCCGCAACCACTTTTCGATTACTTTCCCAATGAGATTTTTGTCCGTTTTCGTCGCCGCAGCTACCGCCGGCTGCCTGGCCTTGCCGGCTGCCGCCGAGACCCGCGCCCGCACGCCGCAGGGTCTCACCTATGAGCAGGCGCTGTCGCAGTACCTGCTCGCCGAGATTGCCCAGCAACGCGGCCAGGCCGATTTTGCCGTGCAGGACCTGATCGACCTCGCTCGTCGCGGGCGCGATCCGCGCATCGCGCGGCGCGCGACCGAAGTCGCATTCCAGTCGCGGCAAATGGACCTGGCCGTCGAGGCTTGCCTGCTGTGGGCCGAGCTGGAACCCGGCTCGCCCGTGGTTCGACAGGCGCTCAGCGCGCTGGCGGCCAACAACGGCAACCTTGCCGCCGCCAAGGCCAATATCGCCAAGTGGTTGAGTGATGAACGGGCGCCGGTGTTGTTCCTGCAGATGTCGGGCATCCTCGCCCGCTTCCCGGAAAAAGTTGAGGCCGCCGCCGCCGTGCGCGAGCTGGCCCGGTCCTATCCGAAGCTGCCCGAAGCGCACTGGGCGATGGCCGAATCGGCACTGCTGGCCGGCGATGCGCCAATGGCGCTCACCGAAGTCGATGTGGCGCTGCGCTTGCGCAAAGGTTGGCCGCAAGCCGCCATTCTCAAGGCGCAGGCGCTGCGCGAGTCTTCGCCTGACAATGCGGAAAAATACCTGCAGACTTTCCTCGTGGAAAACCCCAAGGCGACCGATGCGCGTGTCGCGTATGCGCGTTCCCTGGTCGCCGCCAAGGGGTATTTGTCGGCGCGCGAACAGTTCCGACTGGCGGTCAAGGATAGACCGGACGATCCGGAACTACCCTATGCCATTGCGCTGCTCTCGCAGCAGATCGGCGATTTCGCCGATGCCGACCTGCAGTTCCAGCGCGTGCTGGAGCTGAAACCTCGCGACCCCAATCCGGTGTATTTCAACCTGGGTGTGGTCGCGGAATTGCGCAAGGACGCCGAGGGCGCCATGGGCTGGTTCCGGCGTGTCAACGAAAGCGATTATTTCGTACCCGCGCAACTGAAAATCGCCACCGTCCTCGCCGGCCGGGATGGCCTCGGCGTGGCGCGCAAGTTCCTGAGCGAAGCGCGTCAGGTGGAACGCGAATCTTCGGATACGCGCATCCAGCTGGTGCTCGCCGAAGTCCAACTGCTGCGCGAAGCGAAGGCGTTTCGCGACGCACTATCCTTTTTGACCGAGTCCCTGAAGCTCGATCCCGACGCGGCCGACCTGCTCTACGACCGCGCCATGATCGCGGAGAAGCTCGACAAGATCGCGCTCATGGAAGCCGACCTGCGGCGCGTGATCGAATTGCAACCGGAACGCTCGCACGCCTACAACGCCCTCGGCTACACCCTCGCCGAGCGCAATATCCGCCTCGACGAGGCGCGCGAATTGATCGAAAAAGCGCTGGCGATTTCGCCGGACGATATGTTCATCCAGGACAGCCTCGGCTGGTTGCAATATCGCCAGGGCAAGGTGGCCGATGCGCTTGCCACACTCGGCAAGGCCTACCGCGCGCGCCGGGACGCCGAGATTGCCGCGCACCTGGGTGAGGTGCTTTGGGTGGCCGGCCGCCGCGACGAAGCGCGCAAATTACTGGAAGGCGCGCTGCTCGAACATCCGGGCAGTGAGGTCCTGGGCGCCGCGCTGGAAAAATGTAAGCCGTGACGCCGAAGCGTCCTGTGGCTGCCTTGCCGGCGGCGATCCTCACCCTTGTCTGGCTGCTGCTGGCCGGTTGCGCATCGGTCGAGCCGCCGGTTGCGCGTAGCGACAAGCCGCCGGCCGCACAATTCTCGCTGACAGCCCGTCTCAGCATCCGCGTCGACCAGCGTCTCGATGTGGTGCGCTTGCGCTGGAAACGCGACAACGTCGAGGAGCGGATCGGCTTTTTCTCGCCGTTCGGTTCGCAGGTCGCCGAACTGGTGCAGCCCGCCGGCGGGCCGGCCACGCTGCAGCGCGGAAAGGATAGCGAGACCGCGCCCAGCATCAACGACTTCACCGCGAAACTGCTGGGCGTGCAGCTCGATATCCGCGAAATGGCGCTCTGGACCCAGGGCGCGGGCCTCACCGTCAACGAAACCCGTTCGATCGCATCGATCGATGGCGCGGTGTGGCAGGTGACCCTGGAAGGTGTCGCGCAAGTGGAGGGGTATGATCACGCCACCCGGCTCAGCGCCGCAAAGGAAGGAGTCATCGTCAAAATGGTCATCGAAGACTGGCGGCCGCAATGAAGTATTCCGCCCCTGCCAAACTCAATCTGTTCCTGCACGTGGTCGGCCGCCGCGCAGACGGCTATCACGAGTTGCAGTCCGTTTTCACCATGGTGGACTACGCCGATACGCTCGCCATCACGGTGCGCCAGGACGGCCTGATCCAGCGCTTGTCCGACCTGCCGGGAGTGCCGACCGACGACGATCTGGTGGTGCGAGCCGCACACCTTTTGCAACGCGAATCGGGTTGCACGCTGGGCTGCGACATCTCGGTCACCAAGCGCATCCCGCTGGGTTCCGGCCTGGGCGGCGGCAGCTCCGATGCAGCAACCACCCTGATGGCCTTGAACGACCTCTGGGATCTGGACTATTCGCGAACCGATTTGCGAGATATCGGGCTCGCCCTCGGTGCGGATGTGCCGTTTTTTGTCTACGGCCGGCCGGCCTTCGGGGAGGGGGTCGGCGAAGTGCTGCACGCCTTCGAGTTGCCGCAGTGGTGGTACCTGGTGCTGACCCCCCCAGTG
>CAZCKI010000116.1:0-8749 GCA_964498815.1 uncultured Burkholderiales bacterium | reverse complement strand
CCGAAAATCGACCGCGAACGGCAGGTTGCCGTTGCCGTCGAGGCGATTCAACTGCGGAGCCTGTCCGTACAGGCCGCCCTTCACCTTGCCGCCCAGCGCAAAGTGCACATTGGCGGTGCCGTGGTCGGTGCCGCCGCTCTGATTTTCCTTGGGACGGCGGCCGAATTCGGCGTAGGTCATGACCAAGCTGCTGTCCCAGCGATTCAATTCCAGCAGCGCCGACTTGAGCGCGACCAGACCTTCGCCCAGATCTTTCAGCAGATTGGCCTGCGTGCCGAGTTGGTTGGCGTGGGTGTCGAAACCGGTGTGGGTGAGGCGGATCACCGCCATCCCGGCGTTGCTCGCCACCAGTTGTGCTGCGGTGCGCACCTGGTTACCGAAGGCGTTTTTCGGAAACTCGGTCTTGAACTGGAAATTGGTATTGAGTTTGTTGGCGGCGTGCAGCACTTCGCTTTCCACCGACAGGATGTGCTTCAGCGCCGCGTTGCTGGCGGTGCCGGAAGCTTGCGCGAGCTTGGCCTGGCGCAGGAAACTCGCGGTATCGGCGAGCGCGATGGTGCGCACCTCCGGTCCGGACAGCGGCCCCATGTCGTTGGAGCCGATCACCACACCGTCGGCCGCGTACTGGCGCGGTGCCGGTGTCAGCGCAAACTGGCGCGCGAGCCAGCCGGCGCCCAGGTACTCGTCGCTCCTCGATGCGGTATCCCAGATCTCGATGGAGCGAAAGTGCGACAGGTTGGCGCTGGGGTAACCGACCCCCTGCACCACCGCCATTTCCTGGCCTTCCCACAAGGGCAACAAGGGTTTCAACGCCGGGTGCAGCGCCTCGCGCTCGCTGAGCGTCAGCAAGCCGTCGCGCGCCAGCGCCAGGCGCGGACGCAGTTCCCTGTACAGCGGATCGGCGTAGGGCACGACGGTATTGAGTCCGTCGTTGGCGCCCTTCAGTTCGATCAGGATCAGAAGATTCTGATAGGGACTCGCGCGATTGCCGGAAACGGCCTCCACTGCGTAGGCAACACCGTGGAAGCTGCCCGCCAGCGGCAGCGCCAGCGAACCAAGTTGCAGGAAATTGCGGCGATTCATGGCGACCCCTTCACTTCAGTTGGTAGGCCGGGTCGGCCACCAGTTGTCGGGCCCAGTCGGCCGGCATGGCCGCATCGGCCACGGCTTGTTGCGGCGGCATGGCGAGCACCACGCGCGTCATGTCGGCCAGTTGCGCGACCGGCATGGGCTTATCGACCTTGCCGACCGCGGCTTCGGTCCACTTGTCCAGATTCCAGCGAATGCCGCCCATCTGCCGATCCATTTGCCGCTGCAGGCGTCCGGCGGCGCCGGGCGGCGGCGCATCGCCGTTGCGAGCGGCCATGGCGTCGATGTCGCGCATGGCGATGTCGATGCGGTCTTCATTCCGGAACAGGCGATCGATCAGTTGTTTGCGGCCCAGCAGCGAGGCGCTGTTGATCCAGGTATCGCCACCCGGCCAGCCTTTCACATTGGGTGGCGTGAATACGTTTTGCCCCAGGAAGGCGGAAGCGAGCACGAACGGCCGCAGGTTGTCGGTCTGGATATCGAAGGTCTTCAGCGTGCCAACCACGAACTCCACCGGCGACTTGATCAGGGCGGCGCGATTCTCCGGCGCGTAGAAAGCGTCCGAGGTCAGCATGGCGCGCATCAGCTTGGCGATGTCGTAGCCGCTCGCGCGGAACACATTGCTCAGGCGGTCGATTTCCTTTTCGTCGATCTCGGTCGAGACGAATTCCTTCCAGAGCTTGGTGGTGAGGAAGCGCGCTGCTGCAGGCTGTGCAAGCAGGATATCGAGCACCTGATCGCCTTCCAGGTCGTCGGTCTTGCCGAGCACCGTCTTCTTGCTGTAGTCGTGGATGCCGCGGCGGAACAGGAATTTGCCGGTTTCGCGGTCGACACTCCAGCCGGTAAAGGCGCGCGCGGCTTCCTTGATGTCTTTTTCGCTGTAATGGCCTTCGCCGAGCGTGAACAGCTCCATCACCTCGCGCGCGAAGTTTTCGTTGGGCTGCTCTTTGCGGCTGTTGGCGCCGTCCAGGTAGATCAGCATCGCCGGGTCGCGCGCCACTTCGTGCAACATGGTCCGGAAGTTGCCTAGCGCGTTGCGGCGCAGCAGCACATTCTGGTCGTACATGAGGGGCGTAAAGCGCACCTTTTGCTGGCTGGTGGCGAAGTGGTTGTGCCAGAACAGGGTCATCTTCTCTTCGAGTGGAGAAGGTGTCGTCAGCATTTCGCGAAACCACCACTCGCGCAGTTCGAAAGCGCGCTCGACGTTCTTGCGCTGCAGGGCCATGCGCTCGGGCTGGCTCATCTTTTGCAACTGGGCCGGCGACGGCGGCGCTTCGCTCACCCAGGCCGGCGGCGGCGTCAGCGCGGCGCCGGAATTCTTCAGCAGGCGGTCGGCGGCTTCGGCAAGGGACAGTTGTGCGTAGGCCTTGATGTCGGCGTCGCTCGCAGCGAAGGTGGCGCGGCCGAGCAGGTGGTCGGCGCCGTCGAGGCCGATGGCGGCGTCTGGAGTCGTCGGCAAAGCCGCAACGGAACCCGTCCATGTCAGCATTGCCGCAATCACCCAAATTCTGAAATTGCCGTTCATTGCCATCCTTCCCAGATTCGTTTCGCTGCGACTATTACGCGACTATTTCCACTCGAACGCATCGCCCGTTTGCAGCGTGCCTTTGAAATTCTCGCGCAACCAGTCGCGCGCCGCCAGATCGTTCCGCAGTGTGGAATCCCAGAAGGCGAGCGTCGCGGCTTTTACCGCGGCGCGGATTTCGCTGTCGCGCGTGACCGAGCGCGGTCCGCGCATCGTATGGCCGCCGAACACCATATGGTCGCCGTCCTGGAAAGTGACGAGGTATTTGTCGCCCTTGGGCATGTTCTGGTACGGAAGCTGGCGATCGGTATAGACGGTGCCGTCGCCGAGGATGGCGCCATCCTTGGTGCCGGTGACCGAGAAAAACGGCAAGGCGATACCGCCGAATTGCGTTTCCAGATTGCTTTTGGTGCGTGCGTTCGGGCTGAAGGCTATAGCCGCAACGATGCGCTTGTCGAGACCCGAAACGCCGCGTGCGCTGCCGCTAGCCTGGCCGGAAACCACCAAGGTCGTTTGCGCGCCGAACGAGTGTCCCGACATGCCGATGCGCGCCGTGTCGGCGGTGGCAAAGGGCCCATCCTTGGCCTGGGCTTTCTTGACCACCTGGTCGATGGCAAAGTGTACGTCCTGCACCCGGCTGACCAGGTTTTGCGCCGTCATGCCCGCCTTCATCGCCGCCGGAATCTCGGCCGGGGTTTTACCCTTCCACAGGGCTTCGTCGCTGCCGGCGTGCTGCATCTGCACCACCAGGTAGCCGTAGCTGGCCCAGTGGTCGGCCCACACCGAACCGCCTTCGCGGTTGCCGCCGAGGCCGTGCGAAAATAAAATGACCGGCATGAGGCCGGCCGGCTTGCCTTGCTTTGTCGCCGGCAGCACCGGGGCCACCACCCGCACCGGGATGTCGCGCATGCGCGCTTCGTCTCGCCACACCGACTCGCTGACGGCGATGGCGTACGGTCCGGGCGCCGATCGATCCGTCGCAGCGGCGGCGTGCGCGTGCGAGCTGGAGATCACCAGCGCCAGCAGGCACGACGCCGCCACTACCACCAAGTAACGCAACAGCAGCGGCAAAGCCTTGCGCACCGGCCGCCGTGCCGCGTAGGTGATCTGGCTGAATGCGGCTTGCATGGCTTACTGGCGGGCAGCAGCGGCTTGGCGGGCGGCTTTCAACTCCTCCTTGCTGAGCAAGCCGTCGTGGTTGGTGTCGATCTGGTCGAAGCGTTTGGCAAGTCGCGGGGCGGCGGCGGCTTCGGCGCGGCTGATCATGCCGTCGCCGTTGGTATCGATCCTGCTAAAGGCCGCTTTCATCATATGGCCATGCGCCGACTTCAGTTCGTCGCGGGTCAGGAAACCATCGTGGTTGGTATCGATCTGGTCGAAGTGCTTGGCAAGACGCGGGGCGGCAGCGGCTTCGGCGCGGCTGAGCTTGCCGTCGCCGTCGGTGTCGAGCGCCTTGAAGTGCTGCGCGGGGCCATGGTGTGCCGCGGTAGCGGGCGCATCGGCAGCCGATGCTGCGAAAGGAACAAAAAAGGAAGCGGAGGCGAGAGCCAGTAACAGGGCGGAGGTGGATTTCATGAGGAACTCCTTAGGGGATTGACTACGGTTTCGGCTGGATTGCCGCTACCATACGGAATAGAGCGTGCAAAGTCTTGTCTGGTTTCCATCGCTTGGTAACGCGCTGTAACGGCTCTTCAAAATGATAGCGGCTGGCGGGACAATTCGCACCCCAAAACCATTACATTTGCTTACAAGCTGTTTGCCCGCAGCACCCTCGCCCCTGCAAAATGCTCACATGACCAATCCCGCCACCCCCCGCCACCGCATCCTGGTCGTCGACGACGACCTGCGCCTGCGCGACTTGCTGAAACGCTACCTGACCGAACAGGGATTTGCGGCCGACACCGTGCCGGACGGCGCCGCCCTCGATCGCGCCTTCACCCGCAACCGCTACGACCTGATCGTGCTCGACGTGATGTTGCCCGGCGAGGATGGCTTCGCCATCTGCCGCCGCATCCGCGGCGCTACCGACGGCCACGCGCAGGTGCCGATCATCATGCTGACCGCCAAGGGCGACGACGTGGATCGCATCGTCGGCCTCGAAATGGGCGCCGACGACTACCTGCCGAAGCCGTTCAATCCGCGCGAGCTGGTGGCGCGCATCAATGCCGTGCTGCGCCGCCAGGCGCCGCTGCCGACCCCGGGTGCGCCTAGCGAAACCGACGAGGTGATCCAGTTCGGGCCGTTCGAATTCAATATGGGTACGCGCGAATTGCTGCGCGAAGGTGTGGCGATGCCGATGACCACCGGCGAATTCGGCCTGCTGAAAGTGCTGGCCCAGCACCCGCGTGTTCCGCTGTCGCGCGACAAGCTCACCGAATTGGCACGCGGGCGAGAACACGACACCTTCGACCGCGCCATCGACGTGCAGGTATCGCGTCTGCGCAAGCTGCTCGGCGAAGACCCGGCCAATCCTCGCTACCTGCAAACGGTGTGGGGGCTGGGCTACGTGTTCGTGCCCGACGGCAAGAAAACCTGATCGTGAAGTTTCTTCCGCAGTCGCTGTTTTCGCGCGCGGCGCTGGTGATCGTGTTCGCCCTGCTGCTCAGCCAGGGGGTGTCGGTATTCCTGTTTCGCTACTATTCGCGCGAGCCGCGCGTGCAACTGGGCGCGATCGGTTTTGTCAGCCAGTTGAAGACGCTTCGCGCCGCGCTGGAAACCCTGCCCGACGCGAGCCAGAACGAATTCCTGCAGAGACTGCGCGAGGAAAAGGGCCTGCGCGTATATCGCAATCGCGACGAGGCTCTATTACCGGCGCCGGAAGGACCGGCGCTGCGCACGGCACGCGAGCGCCTGCGCGACGAATTCGGTCCGGATACGGATATCTTTGTGCGCGCCTCGCCGAAAGCGGACGCCCCGCCGGTGCTGGTGGTTCGATTTGGCGTCGGCGGCAACATCTTTTTTGCGGTGTTCCCGCGCGCGCGCATCGTCGAGCCCGACTATTCCTGGGCGTGGATCGACTGGGCGGTGGCGGGCGGCCTCACCGCGCTGGCAGGGGCGCTATTCCTGATGTGGCGCGTCAATCGCCCGCTGAAGGCGCTGGCCGATGCGGCACGGCAACTGGGCCAGGGCAAGGCGACGCTGCCGGTTACCGAAATGGGGCCGTCGGAAGTGCGCGCGGTGGCGGTGGCGTTCAATCAGATGCGCGAAGACCTGGCGCGCCTCGACCGCGAACGCGCAACTTTTCTGGCCGGCGTTTCGCACGATTTGCGCACGCCCCTGTCGCGCCTGCGCCTGGGCATCGAGATGTTGCCGGCGGAGCCTGCCACCCGCACCGACCTGGAACGCGACATCGGCGATATCAACAGCATCATCGATCAGTTCATGGATTTCGCGCGCGGCGAATCGAGCGAAGCGCGGCAACCGGTCAACCTCAACCAGCTTGCCGCCGGCGCTCGCGAACGCGCCGCTCGCAGCGGCATCCGGGTGACGCTGGAAACGTCCGACCTGCCGCCGTTGATGCTGCGGCCGCTCGCCATGCAACGCGCCATCGACAACTTGATCAACAACGCCGCGCGCCACGGCGGCGGCGAGGTGACCGCCAAGGCCGGGCTGGACGGCACCTCGCAGACCCTGTCGGTGCTCGATCGCGGACCGGGCATTCCGGTCAGCGAGGTCGAGCGCTTGAAACAACCGTTTACGCGGCTGGATTCCTCGCGAAGCGGCGAGAGCGGCGCCGGATTGGGACTGGCCATCGTCGAGCGCATCGCGCGCATGCACGCGGCACGATTCGACCTGCTGCCGCGCGCCGGCGGCGGTACCGAGGCGCGCCTTACCTTTCCTGCTGTTTCAGCCCCGTAGGCCTCGCCGCCCGGTTTCCGCAATAGCGAGACCTTGGCTCAATAGCAAACTCTATTGCGTCCGGCTACTTTGGCTTCGTACAACTTGTGGTCGGCCGCATCGAGCAGCTTGTCCTTGTGATCGATGCCCGCCGCCAGTGCGATGCCGAAACTCATCGTCACCTTTAGCTCGGGGTGAAACTGCGACCAGTCGAATTTTTCGATGGTGACGCGCAGGCGTTCGCACAGCGCGGCCGATTCCTCGATGTTGGTGTCGGGCAGCACCAGCGCGAACTCCTCGCCGCCGTAGCGCGCGGCCACGTCGTTGACGCGGCGGCCCTCGCGGAACACGCGGCCGACCACGCGCAGTACTTCATCGCCGGTCGAATGCGAAAAGTGGTCGTTGATGCGCTTAAAGTGGTCGAGGTCGGCCAGCACCACGGCCAGCGGCCGCGGATTGCGGCGCGCGCGCTCGAATTCCAGCGACAAGAGGCGGTCGAGTTCGCGGCGGTTGGCGAGCCCGGTCAGGGCGTCTTCGTTGGACAGGCGCTTGTAGGCCTCCGATTGCTCGCGCACCTGGGTCAGCAGGCGCGCCTTTTCCTCGTTGGCGACTTCCAGCTTTTCCTTTTCGCGCGCGAGGTCGGCGGTCTGCTCGTCCACGCGCTGCTGCAATTCCAGGGCGCTGCGTTTCAATTGCAGCATGCGGGCGCGATAGGCCGTATAGACCAGCACCAGAATCAGCAGCGAGCCGGTCAGACGGAACCAGGTCGTTTCGTGGATGCCGGGCCGGAAATCGACGTTGACCGATGCACCGGTCTCGTTCCAGATGCCGTCGTTATTGCTGGCGATCACCTGGAACTGATAGTCGCCGGGTTTCAGGTTGGTATAAATCGCGTGGCCGTCCTGCCCGCCCTCGATCCAGTCGGAATCATAGCCGGTCAGCCGATAGCGGAAGCGCACCTTGGCGGGGTCCGGGAAACTTAGCGCGACAAAGGAAAACTCGATACGGTGATTGCCGGGTGGCAGCACCACGCCGTCGTTGAAAGATACCTCGACGGCGTCCACGGCGATATTCGTCAAATGCACCGGCGGCGGACGCAGATTACGCACGCGCTGGCGCGCGCCGTCGATCACGGCCACGCCGTGCGCGGTGGCAAACAGGATGCGATTGTCCCGGGTGCGCCAGCCGGCCGGTTGGGATCCTCCATTGCATTGCTGTGAGGGCATGCCGTCGGAATGATTGAACCGCAGCGGCTCGACCTTTTGCCGGGTGCCGGCCGCCCACTCGTCGATATCGCTTTTGCGCAATTGCATGAGGCCGTGGTTGGAGCACATCCACAGGCCGCCGCGCGTATCGTCGATGACGCTGAAAATAGTGTTGCCCGGCATGCCTTGCGCGACACCCAGGGTCTGCGCCTTGTCGCCCACCACGCGCACCAGACCGTTGCTGGTGCCGATGAGCACATTGCCCGCGGTGTCGGTGGTGATCGATTGCACCCAATCCTTGACGGCGAGCGCCGTGCCGGCCGGGTCGATTTCGCCGTCGCGGAACACGACCAGGCCGCCGCGCGTCCCGACCCACAGACTGCCGTCGGCGTGTTCCATGATCGCCAGCACCTGGGCACTGGGCAGACCTTGCGCGACGTCGTAGTGCTTGACGGATTCATCGCCGGCGATACGCACCAGGCCGGCGTTGGTGCCCACCCAGAGGTCGCGGTTGCGCGCCTGCGCGATTGCGCGGACGGCCGACGGCCCCACCGCGTAGCGAGAACCCAGGCTGTCCATGTTCCCGTTCCGGTAACGGTGCAAACCACCGGCGTCGGTGCCAATCCAGATGGCACCGTCGTTGCCCTCGCTTAGCGCCAGGATGGCATTGTTCACCAGGCCGTCGGCGCGCGTGAAGCGGCGGACGTTTTTACCTTCCAGGCGGAAAAGACCGTCGGCCGTACCGACCCAGGAAACACCCGACTTGTCCTCGATGACAACGCGCGTGAACTCCTCGGTGATGCCGCGCCGCTGGCCCCATGACGTGATGACGCCGTCGCGGAAGCGGTCCAGGCCGGCATTGGTGCCCACCCACAGGCCGCCCTCGCTGTCCTCGGCGATGGAGCGCACCAGGTTATTGGTGAGACCATCGACTTTGCCATAGGTATCGAGCACGCCGTTGCGCAGGCGGTGCAGCCCCTCCAGGCAGCCGATCCAGAGCGAGCCGGCGCGGTCGCGCTGCAGCACCAGGACCGAATCGCTGGACAAGCCCTCGCGCCCCGTGGTGTGCCGCCAGCGATCGCCCCCCTGCAGG
>CAZCKI010000115.1:0-8790 GCA_964498815.1 uncultured Burkholderiales bacterium | reverse complement strand
CGATCTCCGGTTCCGAGTTCAGTTTGGCATCCACCGGCACCAGGTAATTCTTGTCGCGATACTGGATACCGTGTCCCGCGTAATAAAACACGGCGGCGGTGGCGCCATCGAGGATTTTGGCGAACTCGACCGCCGCGCCGCGCATGGTGGCGATGTCGGCGTTGGTTTTCACCACCACCTTGAAACCGAGATCGGTGAGCGTGCGCGCAACCGCGCGGGCATCGTTGACGGCGTTCTTGAGCGGCTCGGTCGGATAGGCGTCGTTGCCGATCACCAGGGCAACGCGATCGTCGTACCCATGAGCATTGCCGGCCAGCAGCAGGAATGCCGGCAACAAAATCCGAATCAGGAACGCAAGGCGGCTCATGCCGCCATTATCGCGCAGGCGGCGGACGATTGACAGGAGCCGTTTGCGCCCGGCGGGCGGGCCTTACTTGGCGAGCGAGGCCAGCTCCGGCATGTCGGGCCGGTCCTTGGCGAGCCGTGCCCAGACTTCGTTGGCGTCCTGGTCGGCACCCAGTTCCTTCAGCGTCAAGGCATACAGCAGCCAATCGGAGAATTGCGCCTTGTCGTCGGGTTTGCGCTTCTGGGTGATTTCCAGCGAATAGGCAGGCAAGGTCTTGAAGCTGGCCGCGCCGACATCGGCAGAGCCCGTCTTCACGCTCCAGCGATACTCGGCGTCCGGCTGCAACTTGAGATTGTTCGGCAGTTTCACACTGGTGGCGGAGGCTTTCACCTTGTACACGGACTTCCCGGCTTCGCCTGCCTTCAATTCGAAATCGAACGGACCTTTTTCATTGGTAGCCGCCCAACGGAAGGCGGGCTGCAGCGAAGCCACGCGCGTTTCGGTGGGATAGAGCAAGCGATCCGCAGGCAACTTCTCCTCGGCCTTGGCAGCGGCGGTACCGATGGCGCGCATGCGAATCGAGGCGCTGGAGGTCTGCGCGACCTGCGCCACCGTTTGCGCGGATACCTTCCACTGGGTCTCGCGCACCATCGGCGGCGCGCCGATCTTGGCGTTCACTTCGCTGTCGCCGACGATGAAGTCGCCGGGGCCCTTGATGACGAATTCCTTGCCCGACTGGAGATACATCACCCCCACGCTGCATTCCTTGGCGCAACCGACGCGGGCGCCCTTTTTGAGTTCCGCCATCAAGGTGGCCTTGCCGGCATCAATGGTGGCCGCACCCTTGACGTCGGTAACGAATGCGATGCCTTGCGCGTAACCCTCAACCGCGGTGATCGCCAGCGCGGCAACGAGTGAACTGCGAAAAAATCCGTTCATGATCATCCCTCCTGCAATCAAGCTACTTCGGTACCGCGTTGACACCCCAGATATGCATGGCGCTGTGACCACGCAAAGCCTGTTCGCCGAACGCAATCAAATCGAACTCCTTGCCCAGCATCACCTTCACCGACTCGGTCATCACGATCGGCGTTTTCAGCCGCTTGGTGAGACCTTCCAATCGCGAGGCCACATTGACCACGTCACCGATCGCCGAGTAGTTATTCCGGATCGTCGAACCGATATTGCCAACCACGACCTTCCCATAGTTTATGCCGATTCCGATGGCGATGGGCGGCAATCCTTCGGCGGCGAATTCCAGGTTCAATTCGTCCAGCGCGACTGTCATGGCGTGGGCGCACTTGACTGCGGCACCGCAGGGATCGGGCAGCGGGCGAGGCGCGCCGAACAAAACCATCATGCCGTCGCCGATGAATTTGTCCATGGTGCCGTCATTGCGGTGTACAGCATCGACCATGCGGTCGAAATAGCGAGTCAGCAGCGTGGTAACGGCTTCCGGGGAAAGGCTTTCAGAAAGCGCGGTAAAGCCGCGAATGTCGGTAAACATCACACATACCTGAGCGGTATCCGCAGATATTCCGGACGCCACTTTCCCGGCAAGAATATCCTCCAGCAAGGCAGGCGAAACGGAGCCGCCAAGCTTATCCCGCAAATGATTCTTTTCCGACGCACTCTTCATTCCGTCTGCGGTCGCCCGCGCGCCAACCGCGATACAGAGCGCGACGAGAAAGGTCATTGCCGGCAAATAGAAATGCAGAACGATCAATGCCGCGGACAGCAGGAAGAGAAGCACCGGCGCGCCCGCAAAAACCAGCAGAAACACCCGTGGGCTCGCGGGAACAAACACGATCGCCAGCAATGCCAAGACCAGTATTGCGCTGAGCGCCGCCGGCATCGGCGTCAGCAGGCCGCCGCCCAGCAAGTTACGCAGCACTTGCAAATGCACGACGGCGCCCGGTTGGTTCTTGCTAGGCACCCCCTGGACCTTTTCCCAGACCGCGATGTTCACGGGCAGGTTCCAGCGATCGACGGTCGGCAGCACGCTGCCGAACACCACCACCCTGCCGCCGAAGGTGTTCTGCAATGCCGCCGTATTGTCGTCTGCCAGCCATCCCAAAACGCGCTGGATAGGGATGTAATTGAACGGCGGGCCGACGCTGAAATCGATATAACCTTCGCCGACCGGTTTCTGCAGCACCCGCGTCATCTGCCCGGCCAGTGAAGGGGCCCCGATCTGGCGCTCGCTGAAATAGCGTGCGACGGTGTCGCGGTCGTTCTCGATCTGGTCGATGCCGAAGCGGTCGTCGCGCTCCTCGCCGATCACGCGCAGGAAGGTCGGGTGCATACCGGATGTCTTGCCGTTGCGATCCACGGTGTGCGCGAATACCACCGGCGCCGCATCGGTCAGGCGCTTGATGCTGGTCAGCAACTTGATGTCTGAGCCGGGGAGGATATGGTCGAACGAGCGCTCCGGCAGCACGATGTCGACACCGAATACCGCCGGCTTGGCAATGGCCATCGCATCGAACACCTTGGCGTAGTGGGCGTGCCAAAGCGCCTGTGGCTCGTTGAAGGTGGCAAAGGCCGATTCGTCGATGCCGATCAATACCGGTTCGACCGGTGCGGTGCGCGGGTACAGTTCGCGCAACACTGATATTTGCAAATCGAAGGAGGAGCGTTCGAGAATCGCCAACAGGGAGTCGTCGCGCGCCGGTGCAAACTTGATGATGCCGAAAATGAGCGCGGCTACGCCGTACAGCAACAGCGTCCGCACGCGCGCTCCCTGCAATGACCAGCTCCCATCGCCGGGAGCCTTCTGCGTGTTTTTATTCACAATGGATTTGACCTGCGCGATTGTATTGGGTCGACTTTTCACCCTATTCTAACGGCAACGATGAAAACATATGGCACCTTCGATTACGTCATCTCCGGCGCCGGCACCGCCGGCTGCGTGCTCGCAAACCGCCTGTCCGCCGACCCGGACGTAAACGTATTGCTGCTGGAAGCGGGCGGCAACAACGACTGGATCTGGATCCACATTCCGGTAGGTTACCTCTACTGCATCGGCAATCCCCGCACCGACTGGTGCTATCACACCGAGCCCGAGCCGGGCCTCAACGGCCGCTCGGTACTGTATGCGCGCGGCAAGGTGCTGGGCGGCTGTTCCTCGATTAACGCGATGGTGTATATGCGCGGCCAGGCCCGCGACTACGACGAATGGGCCAAGCTTGCCGGCGACGACAGCTGGGCCTGGAAAAATGTTTTTCCGGTATTCAAAAAGAGCGAGGATCACTACGGCGGCAATTCCGCCATCCACGGCGGTGGCGGCGAATGGCGGGTCGAAGAGCAACGCCTCGAATGGGAAATCCTCAACGCCTGGCGCGACGCCGCCGAGCAGACAGGCATTCCCAAGATCGCCGATTTCAACGGCGGCGATAATTTCGGCTCGGCGCGCTTCCAGGTCAACCAGCGCCGCGGCGTGCGCTGGAACGCGACCAAGGCCTTTCTGCGCCCTGCCATGTCGCGACCCAATCTGACGGTGGTCACCGACGCACACGCCACGCGCATACGAGTGCAGACGCGCGACGGCCGCCGCCGCGCCACAGGTATCGAATTCGAGCGGCGCGGCGAATTGTTATTTGCCGAAGCCAAGCTGGAAACCCTGCTCGCTTCGGGCGCGGTCAACACGCCCCAGCTTTTGCAGCTCTCGGGCATAGGGCCGGCCGCGCTGCTGAAGACACACGGCATCGAGGTGCAACACGAATTGCCCGGCGTCGGCGAAAACCTGCAGGACCATTTGCAGCTACGCATGGCCTTCAAGGTACAGAACGTACGCACGCTCAATGAAACCGCCAATAGCTGGTTGGGCAAAATGCAAATGGGATTGCAGTACGCGCTGTTTCGCACCGGGCCACTCACCATGGCGCCCTCGCAACTGGGGGCATTCGCAAAATCCGACCCGCAGCAGGCCAGCGCCAATCTGGAGTTTCACGTGCAGCCCCTGTCGCTGGACAAATTCGGCGACGATCCGCATCCGTTTCCCGCGTTCACTGCCAGCGTCTGCAATCTGCGGCCGCAAAGCCGCGGCCACATCCGCATCGCCGACACCGACCCGCACGCCGCACCGAAGATCACGCTGAACTATTTGTCTACCGAGAGCGACCGGAACATCGCCATCGACTCGCTCAGGCTGACACGCCGCATCTCGCAGGCCCCGGCTCTCGCGCGCTACCACCCCCAAGAGTTCAAGCCGGGTCCCGAACTATCCAGCAACGCAGATTTGGTAAAAGCCGCCGGTGACATCGGCACCACCATTTTTCACCCGGTCGGCACCGCCAAGATGGGGCCGGCCGCCGATGCCATGGCGGTGGTGGATGCGCGCCTGCGCGTCCACGGCATCGAAGGTCTTCGCGTAATCGACGCCTCAATCATGCCGACCATCACCTCCGGCAACACCAACTCGCCGACCGTGATGATTGCCGAGAAAGGCAGCGAATTCGTTCGCGCAGACCGCAAGCGTGGTTAGAGACGCACGACCGAACGCGTTGCCCGACGCGTTACTGGCGTGGTATTTCGTCATCGTCTGGGGCTCGGGCTTCGTCGCCACCAAGGCCGGATTGCAATACGCGGCTCCCTTCACGTTTTTATCGCTGCGCTTTGCCTTCGGCCTGCTGGTGCTGGCGCCGATTCTCTGGTTCGTCAGACCATCCTGGCCGCGAGGGCGGGCGGCATGGTGGCACATTGTCTTTGCCGGGCTGCTGGTCCACGGCGTGCACCTCAGCGGCAGTCACTATGGGCAGTATCTCGGCCTGTCGGCCGGTGTGGTCGCCATCATCCTGGCTTCGCAACCCCTGCTGACCGCGCTGGTGGCGGCCATCGTGCTCGGCGAGCGGCCCAACCTTCGGCAGTGGGTCGGCATCGCCATCGGACTCGCCGGAGTAGCGCTGGTGGTCTGGCACAAGATCGATATTGCGGCCATGACCGTGCCCAGCCTCTGCACGGTGCTGATCGCCCTCTTCACCCTGACCATCGGCACCCTGTATCAGCGCCACTTCTGCCGGGACACCGATCTGCGCAGCGCCTCTTTCATCCAGTTTGCCGCATCGCTACTGCTGCTGGCGCCCTTGTCGCTGGCGGTCGAAGGCGCGCACGTGCAGTGGTCTTGGACTCTGGCCGGCTCGGTCGCCTTCCTGGTGATCTTCGCGTCGATCCTGGCTGTAAGCGCCCTGCATACCCTGATGCGGCACGGCCAAGCCACGCGGGTCGCCAGCATGTTGTATCTGCCGCCGGTATTCGCGGTGGCGATGGAGTGGCTGGCCTACGGCGTTACACCCACTGCCCTGACCGTGGCCGGCATCATCGTCACTTCGATCGGTGTGGCACTGGCCGCGGGAAAAGCGCCAATGCGAGGATAATGAACGCTGCCTGTCCCCGCACGCCTCCCCGTTTGTTGCTTGCCCCAATCGACCACACGACCTTCGCCTCGCATGAAACCCCTGCCGCTGCTGATCATCCTGTTGATCCTCGACCACATCGCCTTTTCCGGAAGCCGCGTGTCGGTGTCGCTGGACGCCATTTCCTTGCATGCTTCACCATTCACCATCGGCCTGTTGATCGCATTGCATGCCTTGCTGCCGGCCCTGCTGTCGGTGACCGCCGGACGCTGGATCGACCGGATCGGCATCGTCCGGCCGATGTTGATCGGCTCGACCGGAGTGGGCGTCGGCATCGTGCTGCCGTTCTTCTTTTCGGGTTTGCCGGTGCTGTTCGCCACCGCGCTGATGTCCGGCGTGGCGTTCATGCTGATCAACATCTCGGCCTATCACGCAGTCGGCGAATGGAGCGCGCCGGAAGAGCGGCCGGTCAATTTCAGCTATATCTCGCTGGGATTTTCCACCTCCACGTTTATCGGGCCGTTGATCGCCGGCATATTCATCGACCAACTCGGCTTCGCGGCCGCGTTCCTGCTGTTGGCCTTGTTTACCGTGCTGCCGATCATTGCGATCAGCGCCAAACTGCTGCCGACCCATCGTCCGCACCGGCCGGAAGTCCCGGTGGAAATCGACCACGTATTCGCCCTGCTGCGCACCAGGGAGATGCGCAGGCTCTTCACCGTCATGACCATGCTGACGCTGGCCTGGGATGTATATGGTTTCGCCATCCCCATCTACGGAAGCAGTATCGGCTTGTCGGCGACCAATATCGGCACGGTGATGGGTTCGTTTGCCGCCGCCACGTTTGCGGTGCGGCTGGCGCTGCCTTTTGTGGTCCAGCATCTGCGGCCGTGGACGATCCTGTCGACCGCGCTGCTGCTGGCGGGCGGAAGTTTCATCGCCATCGGCTTTACCAGTACCCTGCCGATGCTGATGGTGGTGATGTTTTCGCTCGGCCTGGGCCTGGGCTCGCCGCAGCCGATGGTGCTGACCCTGCTCCACCAATCGGCGCCGGCCGGGCGCGCCGCCGAGGCGCTGGGCCTGCGCACCACGCTCATCAACACCAGCCAGACGGTGATGCCGCTGGCCTTCGGCGCGGCCGGCGCCGCGCTCGGCATCACGCCGATTTTCTGGTTTATCGCGCTACTGCTGCTGAGCGGCAGCGTGTTCACGCGACGCTGGCATCACTGAACCTACGCAAGCTTGAACTGTCATAAATCGACCCTATATTGACGTAGCACAGGCTTGTTGCCTGCCGTTGTCGACAATGGAGAACCTATGAAGCGCGTTTTTCTATTCTTGCTGACCAATATTGCTGTCCTGCTGGTGCTCAGCACGGTTGCCCATCTGTTGGGAGTCGATCGTTACCTGATGGCGCGCGGCCTGAACGTCTCCATGCTGCTGGCTTTCTCGGCCGTGATCGGTTTTGGCGGCGCGTTCATTTCGCTGTTGATTTCCAAGCCGATGGCCAAGTGGTCCACCGGCGCGCAGGTTATCGATAGCGCACGCAACGAAACCGAGCGTTGGCTCCTGGAAACGGTGCGGCGCCTTTCGGACAAGGCCAATATCACCATGCCGGAAGTTGCCATTTACGAAGGTGAGCCGAACGCTTTCGCCACCGGCGCCTTCAAGAACTCGGCGCTGGTGGCGGTCTCCACGGGCCTGCTCGAATCGATGACCAAGGAGGAGGTCGAGGCGGTACTGGGCCATGAAATTACCCACGTCACCAACGGCGACATGGTGACCCTCACGTTGATACAAGGCGTCGTGAACACGTTCGTTGTGTTCCTGTCCAAGTTGATCGGCTATTTCGTCGACCGGGTTATTCTCAAGAATGATCGAGATGGCCCCGGCATCGGCTATATAGCAACCGAAATCGTCTGCCAGATTGTGTTCAGCTTGCTGGCTTCGATCATCGTTGCCTGGTTCTCGCGCCAGCGCGAATTCCGCGCCGATGCGGGTTCGGCAAAGCTGCTGGGCCGCCCGCAGCCGATGATTGCCGCCTTGCAACGGCTGGGCGGCATGCAGCCGGGAGAATTGCCGAAATCGATGGCAGCGTCGGGCATTTCCGGCGGCATCGGCTCCTTGTTCGCGAGCCACCCGCCGCTGGAACAACGCATCGCCGCGCTGCAAGCCGGCCGCTGATGGTTCGCTGACGCGTTTTCCGCTGCCCAATAAAAAAGCCGCATGAATCTCATGCGGCTTTTTTACGGGCTGATGCCGATCAGATGATGGGCTTATTCAATACCGATTTGATGGAACCCAGCAAGCCGCTTTTCTTTTGCTCTTCTTCCTTGCCTTTGGCCGGATCCGGCGTGACCACGTATTGCGGGGCCATTTTCGGCTGCGCCCGGAAGGCTCCGGTTGCCGCACCCGTTTGCGAGGGTCGGCGATTGTATTCCTTGAATTGCGAGTCCTTGCCGATGAACAGTTTCGCCAACTCTTCGAGGGCGTTGTCGGTGATGCGTTCCGGCTCCAGCGTGTAGACGGTCGGGCCGAAATCCTCGACGTTGCGCAACTTGAAGCGGATCACGCCTTCCTCGTAGTCGCCGATCACTTCGGTGCTGCAAAGGATTTCGCAGTTGATCTTGAAGGTTTCGTACACCACCACGCGCCGTTCGTTGCGGAACGGCTCGGACACGAAGCGGATATTGTTCTGCCACAGCAAATCGCGGAAGCGTTCGATCTGCTCGGCCTCGCGGCGCACCGAGAATTGCTCGGGCTTGCTGCGCTTGAAGTTGATAATCAGGTTCTCGAAATGCTCGGAATTCTCGCGCAGCGAGGTGCGATAGTCGATGCGGTAATCGGACTGCGTCAGGCCGTCGATCTTGGCCACGGTCGGCAAATCGTACACGCGCGGACAGGCCGGCTTCACCACATTGAGCTGCTTGAACAGATCATTCATGTAGTGAAACGTCTTGCGCAAAGCCTGGTCGACCACAGCCGCATTGGCCTTCAATGTCTGGGTACGATCAGCTTCCTGAGTTTTGAGTGTGTCGGCCTCTTTTTTGAGTTCGTCGAGCAGACCCATGGAACCTCCAAATAATTCAA
>CAZCKI010000114.1:0-8837 GCA_964498815.1 uncultured Burkholderiales bacterium | reverse complement strand
ACGAGTACGGCAAGCTGTTCAAATATGAAGGCTCGCGCACCGACAAGCACGTGCGCGAGCATGAAATTTACGTAGTCGGCGAATCTGCCGCCGCCTTCAAGCAGGCCAAGGACGGCATGGTCGATCGTGCCGCCTCGACCAGTCCGCGTACGCCGGCGCCGGCTCGCGAGGCAGCGGCGGAATCGACTTCAGGCGGTGGCTTGCTGGAGATTTTGCAGGATCGCAAGAAGTTGACCCTGATCGGCGGCGGACTGGGTGCGCTGGTGCTGGTGCTATTTATTGCGGTGCTGATGAAAAAGCCGGCCGAGGTGAAAGTCGCGGAGGCGCCCAAATTGGTGACGCCGGCCGTCGCGGAAGCGCCGAAGGTCGAACCGGCCGCGGCGCCGGCGGGCGAAGCGCCGAAATCGGCCGAAACCACGCCCCAGAACGCGGCCTCACCGGTTACCACTCCGGCAGTTGCGGCGACCCCGGAAAAAGGAGCACCGCCCAAACCGGAAGCGGCCAAGCCCGACCCGGGCAAGGTTGACGCGGCCAAGGCAGACCCGCCCAAGCCGGTGATCGTGCAGGGTGTGGTGTCGTTCAGCATCCAGCCCTGGGGTGACGTTTTCGTCAACGGCAAGGCGATCGGCGCATCGCCGCCCTTGAAGCAAACCCGTTTGAATCCGGGCAAGTACAAGATTGAAGTGCGCAACAGCACCTTCAGCCCGCATATCGTCAACGTGGAAGTGAAAGCGAAAGAAGAAGTTTCGATCAAGCACAAGTTCCAGTAAGAATTGGCGACACTCCTACCGCATCACCACGCACTCGAGGATTCGCATCATGCTTGCCCCATCTATTTTCACCCGCATCAAATTCCGTATCGCCGGTTGCGGCATGGCGTTCGCCTTGCTGGCAGCCTGCGTGGCGCCGCCCAGCCAAACCGGGCCTTCGCCCGAGGAAGTCGCCAAGCAGCAGCGCGTGGACCGGGCCCAGTCGAGTTTTAACGAAGCGGTCAAGCAGTACGATGCCGGCAACTACGACGACTCACTGAAAAATTTCCTGCTGGCGCTCGACAGCGGTGTATTGAACGTGTTGCAACAGGTATCCGCCCGCAAGACCCTCGCCTTCATCCATTGCCTCAGCAATCGCGAGCCGAACTGCAAGGAAGAATTTGAAAAGGCGTTTGCGCTGGACGCAAAATTCGAACTGAGCCCCGCCGAGGCCGGCCACCCGATCTGGGGCCCGGTATATCGCACCGTTCGCACCGAGCTTGCCTTCCGCAAGTCGGGCCGGCCGGTGCCGGCGGCGCCCGCACAAGCTAGCGCAGCCGAACTCGCCATCAATGAAGCGATGGCCGAATACGATGCAGCCGAATACAACAAAGCCATCAAGCTGTTCCAAGGCGTGAAAGACAGCGCGACCATCGGCGAACGGGTCAAGGCGCTCAAATTTACCGCCTTCAGCTATTGTCTGTCCGGGCGTTCGACCTTGTGCCGCGGCGAATTTGAAAAGATCTTTGCCCTGCAACCCGAATTCGACCTGGAGCCCGCCGAGGCCGGCCATCCGTCCTGGGGACCTTCGTTTCGCGCCGTCAAGGCCAAACAAAAACCCCTGAAGAAGTAGGCGATGCTCGAGACTCTCGGCCGCTACAAGATACTCAGTACCATCGGCCAGGGGGCGATGGGGGTGGTCTACAAGGCGGTCGATCCGATGATCGACCGCACAGTGGCGATCAAGACCGTCAACCTGACCCTCTCTTCCGACGAGCTGGAGGAATACGAGGCGCGCTTCCAGCAGGAAATCAAGGCGGCAGGACGCTTGAACCATCCGAACATCGTCACCGTGTACGACGTAGGCCGCACCGATACCTTCGCCTATATGGCGATGGAATTCCTGGAAGGCAAGGAATTGAAGGACATCCTCGTCAACGACGGACGGCCACCGATTGCCTCCACCGTCGACTGGATCGGCCAGATCGCGCTGGGCCTGCATTTTGCCCACGACCACGACATCATCCATCGCGACGTCAAACCCTCCAACATCATGATCGTGCGCGGCGGCTACGCCAAGATCACCGACTTCGGCATCGCCCGCATGCCGGGCGCCGCCGTCAAGACGATGACCGGCATGATCCTCGGCAGTCCGCGCTATATGTCGCCGGAACAGGTGATCGGCAAGTCGCTCGACTCGCGCACCGATATTTTTTCGCTGGGCGTGGTGTTGTACGAGACGCTGACCGGCAAGCCGCCCTTCGACGGCGACAATATCAACGCGATCATGTACGCCACCTGCAACGCGGTGCCCCCGGCCCCGTCGGCCGCCAATGCCGAGATTCCGACGATGCTCGACCTGATCGTCGCCAAGGCGTTGGCAAAGACAGTCGACGAGCGCTATCAGAACATGAGCGATTTCGCGCAGGATCTCGCCGAAGTGAAACGCGTCATGCTTCGTGACGACAAGGGCAATAGCGTCATCGCCAAACAGGCGCCTCCCTCGGGAAAGCAGGTCAACCTGGAAATGGGCCGCTACCAGAAGAGCGAGGAGGACGTCGAAGTGTCCAAGCCGCTCAAACTGGCCAAGGGCTTCGATTCCTTCGACGCAACCGTTCGGCTTGCGGCGATGACCAAGCAGACCGACGAATTCTCGCAATATATTTCCGACACCAAGAAAATGCGCGCCTATCAGGGCACCATCGGTGCGCCGCCTGCTAACGACGATACCCGCACCCTGACCATGGATCAGATGGCGGAAATCGAGTCGGGTAAGCCGGTCATAGCACGTACGCGCGGCAATCTGCTCATCGTCGGCGCCATCGTGGTGCTGGCAGGTCTCGCCGTGGGCCTGCTCGTCACATTGCTGATGGGCTGACCCGCCGTAACAGGGCCTTACGGACCGGCTGGGCGCGCCGGACGCGTGGTACGATGCACGCCTCACGCATCCAGGAACCGCCATGAATACTTCCTACCCCGTCGCGGCGCGCATGAAGAAGGTGTCCTCTTCCGCCATTCGTGACCTGCTCAAGCACGCGGCCGAACCCGGCATGATTTCCCTGGCCGGCGGCCTGCCGGCCCCAGACCTGTTCGACCTAGTGGGCTTGTCCGACGCCAGCGCCAGCGTGATGCGCGACCTGCCGATTGCGGCGTTGCAATACGGCGTGACGGCCGGCCAGCCTGAACTGCGACTATCCCTCGCCAATTTGATGGCTACGCGCGGCGCCGCTGTCGATGCGGACAGCATCGTGGTGACCACCGGCTCGCAGCAGGGCATCGATCTGATGGCTCGCGTAATGCTGGATCGCGACGACCTGGTCTGCGTCGAACGCCCAGCTTATCTTGCGGCGATCCAGACCTTTGCCCTCGCCGAGGCGCGCTTCCTCGGCGTCGATGTCGACGAGCAGGGCATGAAGGTCGACCAGTTGGAAGCCCTGCTGCTGCAACACAAACCAAAATTCATCTATACGGTGGCGACCTTCGCCAATCCCTCCGGCGCAACCTTGTCGCTGGCGCGCCGCAAGCGCCTGCTCGAACTGGCCGTGAAGCATCAGGTGTTCGTCGTCGAAGACGATCCCTACGGCGAATTGCGCTCGCGTGGCTCCGCATTGCCGCCCCTGATTGCGCTGGCCAGGGAAGTGCCGGGGGCAGAAGCCTGGTGCGGTTACCTGTCGACCCTGTCGAAAATTCTGGCGCCCGGCTTTCGCATCGGCTGGGCGATATTGCCGCCGGCGCTGCGAAATTATGCGGAAATCGCCAAGCAGGGCATGGATCTGCACACCTCTACCTTTACCCAAGCGGTTGCATCGCGCTATCTCGATTCCGGTCGCATGGCCGAACGCCTGCCAACGATTCGAGCCAGCTACCAGCAACGCAATGAGGCGCTATCCGACGCGCTGCATCGCCACCTGCAGGGTGCGTTGACGTACCAGCAACCCGACGGCGGCATGTTCCTGTGGGCGAAATGGGTGGATGGCGACATCGATTCAGTGGAGTTGCTCAAGTACGCCCTGCCGGAAAAAATGATTTTTGTACCGGGTGAGCACTTCTACGCCGACGCGCCGGAGCGCAACACGCTGCGCCTCAGCTTCGCCACGCCGACCTGCGAACAGATCGACGAAGGCATTCGCCGCCTGGCCGTAGCACTCGAGAAAATGCGCGCGGCCAAGCTGGCGAAGGCGGCCTGAGCTACTTCGGTGCGGCCGGCGGTGGGACTTCGCCGTAGGGATTGGGGTCCAGCGCGCGATTGAGCATGGCGGCAATGCGCGCCCCGCCCTTGGCCAGTTGTACCGGGATGACGCCGACAGCGGTATCCACGTACTCCTGCGGCAACGGTACTGGCGTCGTGGTCCAGGCCTGCCCGCAAACGAAGTTGGGAAGCTTTGCGTATACCGAGGATTGGCTCACCTGCCAGGAGTCGGCCATCCAGTCCTTGATGTCGCCCTTTTGCCACTCGCGCACTTCCTTGCCGCGATATTTCGTCACCAACTGGTGGGCAAAGTCGGTTTCCGAAGCGCCTTGCAGCATCAGGCGGACAAAGTCCGTGTCCCATACCGCATGCAGGCGGCGCGGGCTGCTGGCGCCCGGCAACTGCACCATCTTCTGGTTGGCGCCCAGGTCGGAGTCGTCCGCCGCGTGCAAGGGTTGTTGCACGTCGCCGACGATATGCACCAGCAAGCGCAGCGCAAATGCCCTCACCTCCGGCGGATTGGCCGAGTCGGAAAGGATTTTCATCAACGGCGGCACGCGCGCCGACGCGCACTCGCCCTTCGGACAGTATTGCTCATAGGTTTTCGTCTGGCACACCGGCTGATTGTCGTAATGCCATTTGTCGATGCCGGGAATCAGCTCCAGCAGGTTGGGCCGATTGATGTCCAGATAGTTGGCGATGTCGCCCAGGTCCGCGCCGGGGATCAGGTCATTCATGCGCAGCCGCGCTTTCGACGACATCAGTTCCTGCGCGACCAGACCGGTGACGCGGTGGCCTTCGCTACCCCAGGCAAACGCGGCGTCCGCGGCCATCGCGGTGACCGTGGCGAGCAGCACGCAGGCAAACGAATTCAATGGGTAGCGCATGAGCCGGTCTCCGCAATTGGAAAGCTGATATTGTATCGCCGCTTGCGCCGGCACCGCCGATACGGCGGTAAAGGAAATGACCGGTCAATCGTCCGGTCGTCAACCGCACGGTATGGCGACGTACCCGTAGCGCGCGCCCGGGCACGCCGCCGTGGGCATTCGTTCAGGCGCGCAGGTTCTTGTTGAAAAAAGCGACGGTTCTGCTCCACGCCAGCTTGGCAGCTTCTTCGACATAACGCGGTGTCGTGTCGTTGTTGAAGCCGTGCAGGGTATCGGCATAAGTAAATACTTCGTAATTTACCTTGGCCGCTTTCAGCGCCGCTTCATAGGCGGCGATACCGCCGTTGATGTAATCGTCCTTGGCGGCATACTGCAACAGCAGCGGGGCCTTGATCTTGGCCGCATCCTCCGCCTTCGGCTGCTGGCCGTAGAACGGCACCGCTGCGCCCAGGTCGGGCAATTTGGTCGCCAGCATATTGGCAATGCCACCGCCGTAGCAAAAGCCCACCACGCCGATTTTTCCGGTGCAATCGGGCAAGGCTTTCAGGTACGCTGCCGCATTGACAAAGTCCTGACGGATTTTGGTCTGGTCCAGCTTGGGGAACAGTTCGCGCGCCTTTTCCTCGGTGCCCGGGTAGCCGCCCAGTGCCGTCAGCGCATCCGGGGCAAAGGCGATGAAATTGTCCAGGGCAACGCGCCGGGCAATGTCTTCGATATGCGGATTCAGGCCGCGGTTCTCGTGCACCACCAATACACCCGGCAGTTTGCCGGGCAGCTTGGCCGGCATCACCAGCAGGCCGCGCACTTTGCCGCTTCCATCCGGTGAATCGAATTCCACCACTTTCGCCTTGATGCGCGCATCGTCCGGCTTTACCTGTTGCGCTTCGGCGAATTTCGGGCTGAGCATTTCCAGCAGCATCGTCGCGCTGACGCCGCCAGCCGCGTATTTGGCCGCGCCATTGAGGAAGCCGCGTCGATCTATGGCGCCGTGCACATAGCGATCGAACAACTGCATAACGGCCGGGTCAAAGTCTTTGCTGGTCAGGCGAGGCATGGAATTCTCCGAGAAAGAGTGGCGTGGATAGTGTCTGGCAAACAGCGCCGGCAGGCAAGTATTCCGTAGTCAGAGAACAGCCGGGTTCGCAGCCCGCAATCGCCGGGCCGGTTCGGACGACACTGACCGCGTCACGGCGTAAGTTTTAGCCCGCGCGCCCGGTCGATGGCGGAGCAGACTTCATCGACCGCATAGAGCAAACGTGGGCCGGGCCGCAAAATATAGTCCGCAGTGAGGGGCAGGACCATGCCCCGGCGCTGGGCCGCGAGCCCGCGATAGCGATTACCGGCGTCCGCCGAGCTTCCTGCGGTCAATACCAGATCGACGTTCCTGGCAAGCAATGCTTCCCGCGACGGCGTGAAAACCATTTGCGATTCGCCGTCGAACACGTTTACTCCGCGGCAAAGGCGAATGGTTTCGGCGATGAAGTGGTGACGATTGATAGTCATCAGCGGTGTTGCCGACAATTCGAAAAATGTGGCGACCGGCGCTTTACCGCGATGTGCCGTGCGCACGGCGTCTACGCGCCGCTCGAATAATCCTGCCGTCAGTTCGGCAGCCTCCGCCCGGCCGACCAACTGGCCGATGGCGCGTAGCGCCTTCGGCACATCGCTCAATTGGACGATGTCGATGGCGAACACGGGGATATGCAGCGCCTGGATGCGTTGCACGTCGCTTTCGCGGGTGCCACCCTTCCAGGTCAGCACCAGGTCGGGCCTCAGCGAAAGCAATGATTCGATCGAGATGCCCGCCGAGTCGCCGATGATCGGCAACGACCGCACCGGTTGCGGAAAATCGCTGTAGGCCGACACACCGACCAGTTTGTCGCCGGCGCCGGCCGCAAATACCAATTCGGCAAGCGACGGCGCCGTCGTAACGATACGGGTCGCCGGCGTCCCCAGCAAAGCCGGCCGGCCATCGGCGTCGCGCAGCGGGGGAAGCGGCGCAGCCCACGCCCAGCCCGCGAACCACGCCGCCATCAAGATGCCGGCCCATCGCACCACTTCGATCACTTCGCGTGGCGTTCGGCGAGTGCGCGGCGCTGCAGGTAGGCTTCGCGTGCGATCGCCATGTCTTCCAGAAACCAGGGCAGATCGTCCGGCGTGATGGCCTGCGCCGCGTCGACCAATGACTTGGCCGGCTGCGGATGCATGTCCACCAGCAGCATATTGGCGCCGGCGATCACGCCCTGCGCCGCGACGTGGAAGATGTCGCTGATGCCGTCCGGCGCATGGGCGCGCAATCCCACCGAGTGCGACGGGTCCACGCATATCGGCATGCGGGTCAGGCGCTTCACCACCGGCACATGGGCGAAATCGACCAGGTTGCGATGCGGATCACCGAAATTGGTCTTCATGCCGCGCAGGCCGAAAATGATGTCGGCATTGCCGGACGAGGCGCAATACTCCGCCGCCATCAGCGATTCGTCCAGCGTAATGCCGAAGCCGCGCTTCAGCAAGATCGGGAAATCCTTCTGGCGGCCGACCGCCTTCAGCAATTCGAAATTCTGCGTGTTGCGGGTGCCGATCTGCAGCATCACGCCGGTCGGGTGGCCGGTGCGCTCCAGCGCTTCGCGAATTTCATCAACGTGCGCTTCGTGGGTGACCTCCATCGAAATGACCTTGATGGCGTACTTGCCGGCCAGTTCGAACACCCAGGGCAGGCACTCGCGCCCCATGCCCTGGAATGAATACGGACTGGTACGCGGTTTGTAGGCGCCCATGCGCGCGCAGACCTGGCCGTGCTCCTGCAGGCAGGCAAATACCTGCTCGACGAATTCGCGCGTATCGACCGCATTGAGGCCGGCGAAAGTGTGCAGGTTGTCCTGCGAAAAAGTGACGCCGTTATAGCTGAACGAAGTCGGGTGTTCGCCCGCCTGGTGGCGGCCGAGGATGCGAAGCTCGGCGGCCATGTTATACGCTCCTCACGCGCCGCATCAGTCGGTCGGCCGCTGCGCGGCCAGGCGGCGCGCGCGCACCGCTTCGGCGAGCTGCTGCAACACTTTCTCGGTGTCGTCCCAGCCGATGCAGGCGTCGGTCACCGACACACCGTAGGCGAGCGGCTTGCCCGGCACGATGTCCTGCCGGCCCGGATTGAGGTGACTCTCGATCATCACACCGGTAATGCGCGGATCGCCTGCGGCGATTTGCGCCGAAACATCGGCCGCCACATCGATTTGCTTCTGGTATTGCTTGGACGAATTGGCGTGGGAGAAATCGATCATCACCCTCTGCGCGAGCCCGGCCACCGCCAGTTCCTTGCAGACGGCGTCGACGCTGGCAGCATCGTAATTCGGTGCCTTGCCGCCGCGCAGGATCACGTGGCAATCCTCGTTGCCGCTGGTCGAAAAGATCGCCGAATGGCCGCCCTTGGTCACCGACAGGAAATGATGGGGGGCGGCAGCCGCCTTGATCGCATCGACGGCGATGCGAATGTTGCCGTCGGTGCCGTTCTTGAAGCCGATCGGGCAGGAAAGCCCGGATGCCAGCTGGCGGTGTGATTGCGATTCCGTGGTGCGGGCGCCGATCGCACCCCACGCGACCAGATCGGCCACGTACTGCGGCGAAATCATGTCGAGGTATTCGGTGCCGGCCGCCAATCCCAGGTCGTTGATGTCGAGCAGCAGTTTTCTGGCCAAACGCAGGCCCTTGTTGATGTCGTGGCTTTCATCCATGTCGGGGTCGTTGATAAACCCCTTCCAGCCCACGGTGGTACGCGGTTTTTCGAAATAGACCCGC
>CAZCKI010000113.1:6381-8843 GCA_964498815.1 uncultured Burkholderiales bacterium | reverse complement strand
CACGCGGTCGAACTTGAGCGCGCCCGAGTCGCGCTTTTCCTTGAGCGTGCCGAGGATGCGGATCAGGTCGCCGCGCACCGTGCAGCAGATGCAGCCGTTGTTCATCTCGACGATCTGCTCGTCCTTGTCCTGCACCAGGATTTCGTTGTCGATGCCGGCTTCGCCGAATTCGTTTTCGATCACGGCGATCTTTTCGCCGTGGCGCTCGGTCAGGATGCGGTTGAGCAGGGTGGTTTTACCCGCGCCGAGAAAACCGGTGAGGATGGTGGCGGGAATCAATTCGCTGGGTGTGGGCATGATATCGGGGATGGGGACTAGGGACTAGGGGTTGGGGGCTGGGGATTGGGGGCTACGCAAGTTATGGGTGCGTTGTGGCGATTCTCAAGCGGCGAGGACTTGTGTTGGCCGCAAGGATTGGGTGAACAATGAGGTGGGGTCGAAGCTGTCGTCGTGCGCGTTGATGCGGCGGGCGCGGGGGTTCAGCTCGGACAGGATGCGTTGCAGGGCCTCTTGCTCGCCTTTCGTCACGCGGTCCGCCTTTGCGATCACCAGGCAGTCGGCTTCCACGACCTGGCGCCGTGCCATGTTGTCCAGCGCACCTTCGCCCCGTTCGGCGTCGATCACGGTGACGATGCCGTCCAGCGCGTAGCGCGCGCTGGTTAGCGGCGGCGCGGCCAGCATCCCGGCAATGCGCTGCGGATCGGTGTGGCCGCTGGCTTCGATCACCACGCGCTGAAAAAAAGGTATGGTGCCGGCGGCGCGCTGATAATACATCTCTCTCAAGGCGCCGATCAGCTCGTCGCCCGCCGAGCAGCACAGGCAGCCTGGCACCAGGTCCGGCGCCTGCGCGGTCCGCCACAATGGCGAAGCTGCCGCACAGGCAATCACGGTCACCTGGTCGAGGCTGGATTTACGCCGCGCACGTTCCAGCAGCGTGGTCTTGCCGCTGCCGGACGCGCCGGCGAGCAGGGTGACCGGAGTGAGGGGGCTCGCGGGCATGGTGCGCTTCTACGGGTTAGCAGTGCGAGCAGTGGCCGCGCACGGTGAGGTCGATTTCCGTCGAGCGGAATCCCTTCGGCAATTTCATCGCCACCCGTGGCTGGTCGTCGAGGCAGAAAGTCTGCCCGCAGGACTCACAGGTGAAATGGGCGTGCTGTCCGTGTGCCTTCTCGGCAGCGCGGTCTTTGCCGACGGGTGAAATCATGAAGCGCCAGACGCGATCGTCGCCGGCGATGCGGTGTGCGATATTGCGTTCCACCAGCCATTCCAGCACCCGGTACACGGTGACCCGGTCGACGGCGTGGCGTCCTTCCAGGCGGCTTGCGATCTCCAGATGGGTGGCGGCGTGGCCGGCCGACAACAGGGCCGCCAGCACCGCCACGCGCGGCTTGGTGAGGCGCTCGCCGGTGGCGCGGATGGCGGTCTCGGCGGCAACTACGCTGTCAGGAACGTGGGTTTTCATGCGGCCCCCATTTTGGGCCAGCGCCGTCCGTAATGCAACTCAGTCGCAAATGCAGACCTGTGGCTTGATCACGGCCTGGCCCGCAGCATCAAGGTGTAGCGGGTTTCGCCCGCCAGCAGCGGCGCGGGCTTCCCGTCCAGCCAGTCCTGGTGTCCTGCGCCGTAAAAAGGTGACATGGGGTGGCCGCTTTGGCCTCCCGGCATGACCAGGATCGCGGTCTCTTCATGGCCGGGCGCCACCACCATGCGTTCCGAGGCGCCGGCGTTTGGGGTCAATACCATCGGCATATTGCTGTCACCCGGCAACGGCGTTGCCGCCATGTTGAGAAAGCTGCCGAGCGCGGGCAGCACCCGCGAAAACGGATGGATGATGCGCGCGGTGTTGCGCCGTCCCCAGGTGGCGCGCTCGAGGCCGCCGTCGCTTTCCTTCAGTTCCCTGGCAACCGCTTCGCTTTGTGCCAGCAGGAATGCGTCCCACGACGCGTACGGTTTCGGCAGCAAATGCGGCGCGCGCGCCTCGATCGCCTGCCACACCGGATACTCGGCGCGCCCGTCCCAAACAATCGGCATGCCGAGGTCCGGCGCGCCGGCTTTGATCCAGGCCGTCCACAGTTCCTCGATCACGCGCACGCGAAAGCCGCGCGCGAGGCGATAGCCGACCTGGTCGGCATCGGCCTTACCGTTCCACGCGGCCAACAGGCGGGCCATTTCCTTGCCGTCGGCGCCTCCGTCTTTTTCCGCGACCTCTTTCAAAAGATCGGCCCAATGCTTCATGAAACGCGCATCGCGGTCCAATTGAATGGCATACAAGCCGGCTTCGTCGAACTGCTTTTGCTCGCGCAATCGGTCGCGGATTTGCTGCGCGCGCGCGCCGAGGTCGAAGCCGCCTTCGCTGATTTTTGCGCCGGCTTCATGGCCCATTTGCCGGTTATTGGCGGTCCAAAGCCTTGCGTCGGCGGGGTTCTTGACCAGCGGATAGTCGGCCGGCGGCAGCCATGCGC
>CAZCKI010000113.1:0-6371 GCA_964498815.1 uncultured Burkholderiales bacterium | reverse complement strand
GCCATGCGCGCGGCAATCCTTCCGGGGAGCGAAATCCGGGCCAGAACGGCGTCTCACCGGCAAAACGCGCGGGCATGCGTCCGGCGACGGTCCAGGCGGCGTTACCGGCCTTGTCCACCATCAGGATGTTCTGGTGCGGCATGCCGCTTTGCTGCGCGATCGGCAACGCCGCGTCGACGCTCTCCGCAAACATGAGCTTGCTGAGATTTGCGTTGATGGCGCCCGGCAGATAGGCGGTCCAACTCAGGGCATAACTTTGATTGCGCCAGACATGTGCAACCGGACCAAGGCGGGTCTCGTTGACGATCAGCGGAACGGTGGCTTCGCCCTTGACCAGGATGTCCTCGCGTTGTTCGGTCACCGCTTCGCCGGCGGGCACTTTCACCCAGTCGTACCAGCGGCCTTCGGTGTTGGTAAATCCCCAGGCGACGTGGCCGTTACTGCCCGCCACCAGTGCCGGCACACCCGGCAGCGTGACACCGGCGATACGGCGTACGGCGGAACCCTCCTGCAAATGAAACTCGGCGCGAAACCAGATGTTGGGTACGCCCAGGTTCAGGTGCATGTCGTCGGCGAGAATGCCGCCGCCGTGTTTCGAAAGCGCGCCGCCCACCGCCCAATTGTTCGAGCCGATGGCGGAGAGCATTTCGGGGTCTTCCCGCGGCTCCGGCGTCGTGCGCGCCACCGCAACCTTTGCCGTGCGCAGGTCGAGTTCGGCAGCGGTCGGCAGCGACGCGGGCGCATAGCTGCTGCCGTCGATGGCGGCATCCCAGCGGCCACCCGCGGGACGCAGCCAGGCAAACAGGTGCTCGCCCACCGTTTCGCGCAAGGCCGCATTGGCGAAGGCGCGGTTGAGGCTGTTGAGTTGCAGCGTCGAATACATTTCGGCGACCACCAGCAGCGAATCTACGTCGCGCCACGGCTGCGGGCTGGTCTGCAGCAGCAGGTACTGCCACGGTTTCACCGGCAATGCGGCGAGGCCGCTGTTGACACCCTCGGTATAGGCGGCGAGCAGCTTGCGGTCGTCTTCGCCGGAAAGTGCCAGGTTGGCGGTGAGGCGCGCGCGGAAGCGGTGCAGGCGCTTGTCCTGGTCGATTTTCAGTGTGGCCTTGCCGAACAGTTCGGATAGCTCGCCGGCCGCGGATCGGCGGGTGAGGTCCATTTCGAAAAAACGTTCCTGCGCATGCACATAGCCCAGCGCGCGCATGGCATCGAGAAAGTCGGGCGAGGTGATCACCACCGTGCCGGCGGCATCGCGCGCCACCGTCACCGGGCCGTTGGTCACCGCCAGGGTGGCCTCGCCGGTCAGTTGCGGCAGGCTCATGCGTATCGCGAAGTAGATCGCGGCGATGCCGAGCAGAATCAGCGCCGCGATCGCGGCCAGGACGATGCCGGAAATACGAAATATGCGTTTGGCGTTCATGGTTTCTTCAGGGTTTCTTTTTGGCTCGGGGATGGGCGGCGTCGTACACCTTGGCGAGGTGCTGGAAGTCGAGGTGCGTATACACCTGCGTGGAGGCGATGCTTTGGTGGCCGAGCATCTCCTGCACCGCGCGCAGGTCGCCGGACGATTGCAAAACGTGCGAGGCAAACGAATGCCGCAGCATGTGCGGATGCGGGTCGATCCGGAGGCCCTGGCGCTGTGCCCAATACTTGATGCGACTTTGCACCACGCGCACCGACAGGCGCCGGCCGCGAGCGCCCAGGAACAAGGCCTTTTCGGCCGGATCGTGTGGAACGCGCACCGCGAGCCAGCGCTCGATGGCGGCAATGGCATGCTTGCCTACCGGCACGATGCGGGTCTTGTTGCCCTTGCCGGTGATGCGCGCTTCGCGGCTGGCGAAATCGATGCCGTCGAGATCGAGTCCGGTCAATTCGGAAACGCGCAGTCCCGAGGAATACAGCAGCTCGAGGATGGCGCGGTCGCGCAGTCCTTCGCGACTATCGTCCTCGAAACTCACCAGTTGCACCGCTTCGTCCGGCGACAGCGATTCCGGCAGCGGCTTGGCGGCCTTGGGTGCGCGCACGCCTTCGGCCGGGTTGGCGGCGCCTTCCAGGGCAAAAGAAAAAAATCCGCGCCAGCCGGACAGCACCCGCGCCAGCGAGCGCGGATGCAGACCGCGCGAATTCAGCTTGGCCAGAAATCGGCGGACATCGGTCTGGCTGAGCGAAGCGACGGCGAGACCGTCTTCGCCTGCCAGCGATTCCAGCAGTTCCAGATCGCGACGATAGTGTTTGACGGTCAGCGGCGCCAGGCGGCGCTCATGCGCAAGGTGGCTGAGGTACCGTTGGCAACGCTCATCCACGAGCGGGTCAGGTGGGAGTGCCTGTGGAGGCGGGGGCCGCCGCGACCAGTTGGCGGGCCAGACAATGCGCCAGTATTTCGCCGATGCGGGTCAGGAACTGGGTGCCCATGTCGGCGTAAAAGCGCTCGGCCGATTCGGAGGCCAGCAGCAGCAGGCCGATGGTGCGTTCGCCCTTCAGCGGCAGCATCGCATACGACTTGAGATGCGGTGCGTGCTCGCCGAACCAGAGGTGCGTTTCGTACACCGGGTGGCCGCCGCAATAGGGATTGGTCATCGCCTCGACGAACTGTTGCAGTTCCACCGGCACCGGCTGGAATTCGGGCGCGGAGGCGGATGCCGCCGGCGGGATCACGCTCCACAGGCGCACCGCCACGTGCGGCACCTGGAAGTTGTCGAGCAGATCGAGATACAGGGTATCGATCAGTTGGTCGAAGCCGGCGCAATCGATCAGTCGCAGCGTCAGCGCGTGGATCCTGGTCGAGAGCTTGTCGTTCTCGACGCCGAACTCGATCAGCTCGGCGAGCTTGCTTTCCAGCAGCTTCACTTTCTCGCGGGTGGCGATCAGCTGGCGCTCCGGAATCGACACCGCGCGCCCGCCGTGCGGGTGCGGCAGGTTGATGTCGAGCAGCACGTCCGGGTAGGCGGCAAAAAAATCCGGATTGGCTTTCAGGAAGGCGGCGATTTCGTCGATATTCATTTCGGTTTGGGACACAGGAGGGTTTTCTTTCGTTCGCTACAGCTGCCATTGACCGGAGAATACGCGGGTCGCGGCACCGGCCATGATCACCGGCGCATTGCCACCCTGCCATGTTACCGTGAGATCGCCGCCGCGCGTGGACACGCGCACCAGTTCGTCCAGCAGACCCCAGCGGATGCCCGTCACCACCGCCGCGCAGGCCCCGGTGCCGCAGGCCAGCGTTTCGCCGGCGCCGCGCTCCCAGACGCGCAGGCGAATATGCGTTCGGGAGACGACTTGCATGAATCCCGCGTTGACCCGCTTCGGATAACGGACGTGGTGTTCGATCAGCGGCCCCATCTCGCCTACCGGTGCGGCATCGACGTCGGCCACTACTTGTACCGCGTGCGGGTTGCCCATCGACAGGGCGCCGATGCGGATTTCGCCGCCCGGCAAGGCGAGCGCGTAGTCGACAGCCTCTGCATCGGCGACAAAGGGAATGTCGGCGGGCCGGAAGCGCGGTGCGCCCATATTGACCGACACGCCGCCGTCGGCTTCGATGCAGGGCTCGATGATGCCGGCCAGCGTTTCTACGCGCAATGCGGTCTTGCCGGTCAGACCCTGGTCGCGCACGAATTGGGCGAAGCAGCGCGCACCGTTGCCGCATTGCTCGACTTCACCGCCGTCGGCGTTATAGATGCGATAGCGAAAATCGGCGTCGGCACGGGTCGGCTTTTCCACCACCAGCAGCTGGTCGCAGCCGATGCCGAAGTGGCGATCCGCAATGGCGCGAATCTGCGCGGAAGTGAGTTCGATTTTTTGCGCGATGCCGTTCAGCATCACGAAATCGTTGCCCTGGCCGTGCATTTTGGTGAAAGCGAGCATCATGCGAAGAACCTTCCGCTGAATCTCGCCATGGGCGGCAATGCGCCACGCAGCCCGGCCACCGCCATGGTTACTCCGGGGTGTAGATAAACGGGCTATCGGTGAGGTTAGGGTCTTTATCGATCACCGCGCAATCTTCCACGCTCAGCGCGGGCGGCTGATCCGGCGGGTTCTTGACCGATGCGCGAAAGTCGGGGTCGGAACAAGCCTGCTTGATCGCGTAGCCGGCGGCGTCGTCCTCATTCTCCGCCTGGACATAGACGGTCTTGAGAAAGCCGAACCACGACTGCTTGCCTTCGCGTTCCAGCAAAAAGTGCTCGCCGTGCAATAGAACCTGGTATTGGGCCATGTTCCGGTTACCTCCGACTGTAGCGTTGTTCGCATTTAATCATAAAAGCTGCGTTGTCCGGCAGGCCGGGTCTTGAATCGTTTATGGACCCAGAAATACTGGTCCGGCATTTCGGCGATGCGCGCCTCCAGGAAAGCGTTCATGCGCCGGGCGTCCGCGGCGGCGTCGCCGCTGGGAAAGCCCTCCCAGGCCGGGTAAAAACGCGCTTCATACCCGGTCTCGGTCTGGCGGGTGACCAAAGGCACCACCTTGGCGCCGGTAATGGCCGCCAGCCGCGAAAGCGCGGTCACGGTGGCGGTGGGAATACCGAAAAAATCGACAAAAACGGCGTCTTTGGCGCCGAAATCCATGTCCGGCAGGTAATAAAAGGGCCGCATTGCCTTCAGCGCCTTCAATACCGGGCGCAGCCCCTGGCGGCGGGTAATCAGTTCCGCACCGTTGTAGCGCTGGCGGGCGCGGCGCAATGCCCGGTCGAACACCTTGTTCTTTTGCTCCGAATACATCGAAAAGGCTTCCGGGTATTCGTGGGAAAAGCGCGCGCCGCCGATGTCGAGGCCGACAAAATGCGGCGCCAGCACGATCACCGGCACTTTTCCGCGCCATTCGTCCATGTAGTGCCGATCAAGCATGGTCACGTGCGCGATGGCGTCCGGCAGGGGGGCGTACCAGAGGCGGCCGAGGTCGAGGGTGGCGCGCGCCAGGCGCTGAAACACACTGCGGCCGGTGGCGACTCGCCGGCCTTCGCTCCAGTCCGGGAAACACAATTTCAGGTTGATGAGCGTGACGCGACGGCGGCCCCAGTGGTAGAGCAGGGCGCCGAGGGCATCGCCGAGGGCGGCGACCACCCGGATCGGCAGCCAGCGCATGCACCACAGCAGGAAAAGGGCGACTCTCATGGAGTGGACTCGTGCGGCGGTGGAGGAGCCCCGGCCGGCTGCTTGTAGCGATTGTAGCCCCACAGGTATTGCGTCGGCGCCTGCCTCACCAGTCGCTCGATCATCGCGTTCATCTGCCGACAAGCGATGGCGCGATCGGCCGAAAACGGCTCCGGCAGCACCTCGGTGACGACGCGAAAGCCGGCCCCGGCCGGCAGGCGCTCGGCGAACACAAAGAACACCGCCGCGTCCGCCGCCAACGCCAGCCGCGGCAGCAGGGTCATGGTATAGGCTGGCCTACCGAAAAAGTCCGCCCACTCGCCTTCGCCCTCGCCGGGTACCTGGTCGGGCAAGATCATCACCGCGCCGCCGCGCTTCAAGGTTTTCAGGAGGCTGCGGACGCCGCCGGCGTCGGCCGGCACTGTCGTGACGGTACCCCTGTCGCGGCCTTGTCGCATGGCCGATTCCAGCCAGCGTAACTTGGGCGGGCGGTACATCGCGGTGAGCACGACCTGGCTGGCGATATAGCGTCCGGCGATTTCGTAGCAACCGAGGTGAGGTACGGCGAAGATGAGGGCGCGTCCCTTGGACCGCGCCTGGTCCACAGACTCCCAACCGGTATTTTCCACGATCAGGGCATGCTGTCGCGCCAGCGGCGCGGCCCAGGAAATGGCAAGCTCGGTGAGGCTCCTGCCCTGTTCGCGAAACGAGCTTGCCAGCATCGCCTCACTCGCATCCGTGCCGGTCGCCATTGCGTACTGTTGCAAGTTGGCGCGGGTCAGCTCGCGGTGCCGGGCCGAAAACAGCGAAGTGAGCCAGCCCAGGCAGGCACCGAGGCGGTGATTGAATGTCAGCGGCAGCCTGCCGATAAAGCTGAGAAGTCCATTCAGCATGAAGGGTCTTGGCCGCGAGTCGGTGCACCGAGGGGAGAGGCTGTTCTGCTAAAATTCAACGTTTCGCCTGTGCTGTTTTGTTTCTTTAACGACTGTGGGGTTACCCAATGACTGACTTTTTGTTTACCTCGGAATCGGTTTCCGAGGGCCATCCGGACAAGGTTGCGGATCAGATTTCGGATGCGATTCTCGATGCGATTCTAGCCCAGGACCCGCGCTCGCGCGTGGCGGCCGAGACGCTCTGCAATACCGGACTGGTGGTGTTGGCCGGTGAAATCACCACCAATGCGCACGTCGACTACATCCAGGTCGCGCGCGAAACGATCAAACGCATCGGTTACGACGTCACCGAGTACGGCATCGACTGCAGGGGCTGCGCGGTAATGG
>CAZCKI010000112.1:0-8883 GCA_964498815.1 uncultured Burkholderiales bacterium | reverse complement strand
GCAGCAGGGTTTCTTCTCCCTGCAGCAGACCTGTCCCACCTGCCACGGCACCGGCAAGGTAATCCCCGACCCCTGCCTATCCTGCGAAGGCACCGGCAGGATCAAGAAGCACAAGACGCTGTCGGTGAAGATTCCGGCCGGCGTGGATGACGGCGATCGCATCCGTCTGGCCGGAGAAGGCGAAGCCGGCAGCAACGGCGGTCCGCCCGGCGACCTCTATGTAGTCGTCCAACTGAAGCCGCACACGGTGTTCCAGCGCGAAGGCGCCGACCTGCATTGCGAAATGCCGATCAGTTTCACGATCTCGGCACTCGGCGGGGAAATTCATATCCCGACGCTGGAAGGCGAGGCCAAGATCAAGATTCCGGCCGAAACGCAAAGCGGCCAGGTATTTCGCCTGCGCGGCAAAGGGATACGCCCGGTGCGGTCCTCCGTGGCCGGCGACCTGATGTGTCATGTCGTCGTGGAAACGCCGGTCAGGCTGACCGACCGGCAAAAGGAATTGCTGCGCGAATTGGAAGAAATCAACAAGAAAGACGGCGACCGCCACAATCCGCGCGCCAAGAGCTTCATGGACAAGGTCAAGGATTTCTTCGCCGGCTAACGCTGTCGACGGGTCGCGATACGGCGTAGTCCCCTGATCGCGGCAAGGTACATTCCACCGAAGGTCCGGATTTTGGTTATCCTTGCGCATTGAAATATGCCACCCAGGAGCCTAAATGACCCGAATTCTTACCCGTATTCGATTCGCCGCCGTGATTCCGGCGCTGGCCTTTGGCATGGCCGTCAGCCTTGCCCACGCGCAAGCGAAGGGCGAACCGATCATCATTGGCCAGTCCGCCGCTCTGACGGGAGCCTACGAAGACCTGGGCAAGGAATTCAAGCGCGGTGCGGAAGCCCAGTTTGAAGCGATCAACCAGGCAGGCGGCGTCAACGGCAGGCCTGTCTCCCTCACCAGCCTCGACGACGGCGGTGATGGCGCCAAGGCCAAGGCCAATACGCAAAAGCTGATCGCGGACGGTGCGCTGGCATTGTTCGGTTATACCGACACACTCACGGCGCAGGCGGCGCTGCCTTTGCTAGCGGACGCCAAACTCGCCTTCATCGCTCCGGTTTCCGGCGCCGACATATTGCGCGAGCCGGTCAACCGGCAAGTATTCAACGTCCGCGCCAGCTTCCGCGACGAGGCCGAAGAGATGATCGGCCAATTGACCAAGCGCGGCATCAACAAGATAGCCGTGTTTTACCAGAACGATGTGCACGGCCGCGCCGGCCTTGCCGCGGTGGAAACGGCTTTGCAGAAACGCAAATTGCAGATATTCCTGGTCGCGACCATCGATCGCAATGCACCGAAAATCCCTACCGCCATCGACAGCCTGTCGAAATCGCATGCCGAAGCAGTCGTCATGATTGCCTCTCCGTCCGCGTCCGCCGCTTTCATTCGCGGCATGAAAAAGGCCGGCTCGACCATGCAGTTCTTCAACTTCAGCACCGTCAATGCCAACGCCCTCGCGCGCGAACTGGGCGATGAGGGGCGCGGAGTCCAGATCGCGCAGGTGGTGCCGTTCCCCTACTCCGACTCGACCCCGCTTGGCCGCGAGTATCTGAAACGCATCGGCGGCACCGAGAAGGCTTCGTTTGCCTCGTTCGAGGGCTATATCGCCGCGAGAGTGCTGGTGGAAGGCTTGAAGAAAGCCGGCAAGAAATTGAGCCGCGAATCGCTGGTCGACGCCCTGGGTGGCATGGCCGTGATCGACCTGAGCGGCCATCGGCTGGGTTATACCGCCACCGACCACGGTGGCTCCAAGCTGGTCGAACTCACCATCATCAGCGGACCGAACACCTTCCGACGGTAGCGCTGCACCAGGCGGTGCCCCCACCATAACTTGTACGCGGCAGCCTATTTGGCGTACATTAGCTATGCCTAATGGAGGCACGCGCTTTGTGCCGCTTATAACGAGCCTTGCAAAGGCCACGGTTACCACGGGGGTAGACATGCACTTCTCACCTGCAATGTTCAGAGTGGCGCTGGCCACTCTTGCTTCATCGATCCTCTGTGCGACGTTTCCCGGGGCGGCATTTGCCCAGGGCGTTACGGCGGATACCATCCTGATCGGTCAATCGGCCGCGCTGTCCGGACCCGCCGAGGCACTCGGCAGGGAAATGAAGGCGGGAGCCGAGACGTACTTCGACATCATCAATAGGGCCGGCGGTGTCCACGGCCGCAAGATCAAGCTGATCTCCCTCGACGACGGCTACGAGCCGGATCGCGCCAAGGCCAACACCCAGAAGCTGATCGGCGAGAACAAGGTCCTCGCCCTGTTCGGCTATGTGGGCACGCCGACCTCAAACGCGTCGCTGCCGGTCTTCACCGAAAACAAGGTGCCCTTCGTCGGTGCATTTACCGGCGCGCAGAGCCTGCGCGAACCGTTCAACCGCTACATTTTCAACGTCCGCGCCAGCTATTTCGACGAAACCGAGGAAATTATCCGCCACCTCACGCAACAGGGCATCACCAAGATCGCGGTGTTTTACCAGAATGATGGCTACGGTCAGGCGGGGCTTGCCGGCGTGGAACGCGCCATGAAGAAGCGCAATATAACGATTGCCGCAAAGTCCACCGTGGAACGCAATACCGTGGATGTGGCCAAAGCGGTACAGGAAATGGCCAAATCCGGCGCCGCCGCCGTCGTCATGATCAGCGCCTACAAGAGTTGCGCGGCATTCATTCGCGAAATGCAAAAGGCCGGCGCCTATCCGCAATTCTGGAATGTAAGCTTCGTCGGCTCGAAAGCGCTCGCCAGCGAATTGAAAGACGAAGGCCGCGGCGTGCAAATTTCGCAGGTGGTCCCGTTCCCCTGGGCCGATGCGGTGCCGGTCGTGCGTGAGTACCAGAAACATATCGGCGGCGAGGCCAAGATCTCGTTCACTTCGCTGGAAGGCTACATCGCCGCGAGGGTGCTGGTCGAGGGCTTGAAGAAAGCCGGCAAAAACCTGACACGCGAATCGCTGGTGGACGGCTTGGCCTCGCTCGGCACCGCCGACATCGGCGGCTTCAAGGTGACCTACAAGGCCGACAACCACAACGGTTCATCGTACGTGGATCTCACCATCATCAGCCGCAACGAGACCTTCAAGCATTAGACGCACCGCATCGCGGCGCGTTTATTATTTACGCCGCCATTCGGTGATGCCGCCCGGCTTGTCTTCCAAGACGATGCCGGCGCCGTCCAATTGCTTGCGTATGGCGTCGGCACGGGCAAAGTCCCGGGCCTTTTTGGCGGCGTTGCGTTCGGCCACCAGTGCCGCTACATCCAGGCCGCCCGCCTGAACGGCGCCGCGCACGAAATCCTCCGGCCTGTCCTGGAAAAATCCCAGCGTCCCGCCCAGCCCCTTTAGCAGGGCCGCCAACTCAGGGGACTTGTTGCGGTTGATCTCTCCGCGCAGATCGTGCAGTACCGCAAATGCGATCGGTGTGTTGAAATCGTCTTCCATCGCGCTGCGGAATCGCTGGGCGTAGGCGTTGTTCCAGTCGACGGGAGCGTCCTTCGCCTCGACATCCTTCAGGGCGATGTAGAACCCCAACAGAGTCTGCCGGGCATCCTCCAAACCCTCCCAGGTGTAGTTGAGCTCGCTGCGGTAGTGGCCGCGCAGCAGGAAATACCGCACGGTTTCCCCGCCCTGCACGGCATCGAGCTTGTTCAACACTTCGCGGAGTGTAAAAAAATTGTCCATCGACTTGGACATCTTTTCGCTGTCGATGTTGAGGAATGCGCCGTGCATCCAGACGCGCACAAACGGCTTGCCGAGCGCCCCTTCGCTTTGCGCGATTTCGTTTTCGTGATGCGGAAACTGCAGGTCCCAGCCGCCGCCGTGGATGTCGATGGTGTCGCCCAGTACCGCGCGGCACATGGCCGAGCACTCGATATGCCAACCGGGCCGGCCCGGACCGAAGATCGAGGGCCAGTGCGGTTCGTCGGGTTTGGCTGCCTTCCAGAGCGCGAAATCGAAAGGATCGCGCTTGTTCTCGTCGACCGCCACGCGCTCACCGGCCATCAGATCGTCCAGGTTCTTGCGCGAGAGTTTGCCGTAGCCCGCAAATTTGCGAACGGCGTAGTACACATCGCCATTAGCGGCCCGATAGGCGATGCCCTTGTCCTCGAGCATCTTGATGAGTTCGAGCATGCCGTCGACGTGATGGGTGGCGCGCGGACTTTCCGTGGGACGCAGCAGCTTGAGGCGGTCGGCGTCTTCGAAAAAAGCCGCCGTCATGCGCTCGGTCAGCGCGGTGATGGTTTCGTTGTTTTCGCGGGCGCGATCGATGATCTTGTCGTCGATATCGGTGATATTGCGCACGTATTTGACCTGGTAGCCGATAACGGTCAACCAGCGATAGACCATGTCGAACACCGTGAAAGTGCGCGCATTGCCGACGTGAAAAAAATCGTACACGGTGGGTCCGCACACGTACATGCGAATCTTGCCGGGCTCGATCGGTGCGAGCGCTGCCTGGCTTCGGCTCAGTGTATTGAATATGGTTTGCATGGCGTGGTTTCCCTGGAGCTTGCTGCAATCTGGCGTTGTCCGCATGCGCAGTCGTTGCAACTTGGCCGGCGCTACGGGGTCCTAGTGACGTTTGCGGCGGAAAGCCGGGGCGATGAAACAAGCCCGGCTACCGCTACCTGGCGGCAGGGGTCAACGACATCGCGGCAAATGGCCACGAACCAGCCCCGGCGTGGCGAGGGCGGGCATCATCCCCAGGAAGGGAAATAGTATGAACTTGGTGTCCATTCTTGGTAGAATACAAACTGCCTTAGGGAATGTGCTTTTTTATTAAATTCAACGAATTATAACACAATGCTCACTGGAAACCTTGTCCGCCTCGCGCTAGCGTGCGCTGCCCTTTGCGTTGCGACCGGCGTCATCGCCGCGCCCGCCGACGACATCAAGGATGCCTCGAAGCTATACCAGCAAGGCAAGCTCGATGCCGCACTGGCAAAAGTGAATGCCGCGCTGGTCCAGCAACCGAAGGATGCGCAGGGACGATTTCTGAAGGGATTGATTTTCACCGAGCAAAAGAAAATCACCGATGCCATCCAGATTTTCAACGGCCTGACCGAGGACTATCCTGAATTGCCGGAGCCGTACAACAACCTCGCCGTGCTGTACGCGAGCCTCGGCAACTACGACAAGGCCAAGGCCGCACTCGAGCTCGCCATCCATACCCATCCTTCGTACGCGACCGCCCACGAAAACCTCGGCGATATTTACGCGCAACTGGCGCGCCGCGCCTACGACAAGGCATTGCAACTCGACAAGACCAATACCACCGCGCAATCGAAGCTGGCGATGATCAAGGACTTGTTCAGTTCGCCCAAGGCGACTGCCTCAGAGCCGGCCAAGGCGGTACCCACCGTGGTGGCAAAGGCGGACCCGCCCAAAGTGACGCCGGCGACGACCCCTTCGGCCAAAGTGGAAAGCAGGCCGGCCGTAGAGAGCAAACCGGCCGTGGCAGCTACCACGGTGCCGGCAACGACCGGCGGAAATGCGGATGCGGCCGTAACCAGTACATTGGAGAGTTGGGCCAAGGCCTGGGCCGCGCGCGATGTCGCTGCCTACCTCGCCTTCTACGCGCCGGATTTCCAGGTGCCGGACGGCCTCACGCGCGCAGCCTGGGAAGCGCAGCGCAAGGCGCGCATCGAAGCCGCCGCAAAGATCACCGTATCGGTCAGCAACGTGAAGGTTACGATCAGCGGCAATCAGGCTACCGCCGTTTTCCGCCAGTCGTACAAGTCCGATAAATTGACCAGCCGGAATACCAAGACCGTGAAGCTGGTGCGTAGCGGCGACAAATGGTTGATCCAGGCGGAGCACGCCAAGGGCTGACCCGGCGAATGAATCAAATTCGCCATTTCAATTTGCGCATTGCGGCGGCTCTGGCCGGCTGCGTCGCGGCCACCATCGCGCCCGCGCAAAGCGTGCCGGCGGCGTCGGTGGCCTTCAGCAACGAAGTCGAGGCCGCCCTGGTCCGCACCATGCAGTCCCTGCGCGCGGGCGGCATCCCTTCCGCCCTGCGTGAAATCGACGCGACCCTAGACAAGAATCCCAATTTCCGCCTCGGCTATTTCATCAAAGGCGACCTGCTGATGGCCAGTGCCGGCTCGCCGGTGGCATTCGATGTCCACCAGTCTTCGCCGGAAATGGTGGCGAGCCTGCGCGATGAAGCACGGGTGCGACTGACGCGCTATTTCGATGGTCCGCCGGTCGGGCAGTTGCCCTCGGCGCTATTGCAGCTATCGCCGAAGCAGTCACACGCCATTCTGGTCGATAGCGGCAAGTCGCGGATGTACGTATATCGCAACGTCGACGGCAAGCCGGAATACGTCACCGATTTTTATGTGTCCAGCGGCAAGAACGGCGTCGACAAGGTGCGCGAGGGGGATGCCAAGACACCGATCGGCGTGTACCGCGTCACCTCCACCATTCCGAAAAGCAAGCTTGCTGACATCTACGGCCCGGGTGCGTTTCCGCTCAACTACCCCAATGAAGTCGATCGCAAATTCGGCCGCCATGGGTCCGGCATCTGGATTCACGGCACGCCATCGAACACCTATAGCCGACCGCCGCGCGCCAGCGACGGCTGCGTGGTCCTGACCAACGACGATTTCGCGCAGATATCGCGCTGGATCGAGCCGGGCATCACGCCGGTGGTGATCGCCGGCTCGGTGGATTGGCAGACGCCGGAACAATGGCAGACCGGGCGCAACGCCTTCAGTGAGGCATTGCAGAAGTGGCGCACCGATTGGGAGAGCCTCAACACCGATGCCTACCTCGCCCACTATTCGAGGACTTTCCGCGCCGACGGCAAGGACTGGAAGGGATGGGCGGAGCACAAGCGCCGCATCAACGCCGGCAAATCGTATGTAAAGGTGAAGATCGATAACCTGTCGGCATTCGAATACCCGGCCACCCCCGGTTTCGCGGCCTTTGTCATGGTCACCTTTGACCAGGACTACAAGAGCAGCAACAACGGTACGCGCATGAAAAAGCGCCAATACTGGCAACTGGAAAAAGGACAGTGGAAAATTGTCTACGAATCCAGCGCCACATGATCAACCCGAAACGAGGAAACGCACCATGAAACGCCAAAGCATTCTCCTGGCTGCTGCAAGCTTGCTGACAGCCTTTTCCGTGACGGTGCTGGCCCAGAAGCCCGCCGAGCCGGCCAGCCCCGCGAAAGCCGCCGCCAAGGCGCCGGCCGCCAAAACTGCCTCCTGCAAACTCAACGACAAAGGAACCACTCCCGTGAAAGTAAAACTGACCACTTCGATGGGCGACATCACCCTGGAACTCGACAAGGAAAAAGCACCGATTTCGGTGGAAAACTTTATCGGCTACGTGTCGAGCGGCCACTATAACGGTACGATTTTTCACCGCGTGATCGACGGATTCATGGTCCAGGGTGGCGGCATGGACAAGACCATGGCGCAAAAACCGACCAAGGCCCCGATCAAAAACGAAGCGACCAACGGCCTGAAGAACAATATCTACACGGTGGCGATGGCGCGCACCAACGTGGTCGATTCGGCCACCTCGCAGTTCTTCATCAACGTGAAGGACAACGACTTCCTGAACTACTCCGGCCCCGCCAACTACGGCTATGCCGTGTTCGGCAAGGTGGTGGAAGGTACCGACGTGGTGGAAAAAATCAAGGTGGTGCCGACGGCGGCGGGTGACGTGCCGCGCACGCAAGTCGTGATCGAAAAGGCCGAGTGCCTGTAGGCGCACAAGGCTCCAGGGCCGGCCCGCGCGGCCGGCTTTCCCTTCCCCTGCCGGTGGCGCCCTGCCTCGGTGGGGAAGCGGACTAGAGAGGGGGCGGGATAATCGACATGTCCCCTACCCTGTTTATTTCCGACCTGCACCTGCACGAATCGCGCCCGGCGATCAACGACTTTTTTTCGCGGTTCCTGCACGAGCAGGCGCGCCATGCCACGGCGCTCTACATACTCGGTGACCTGTTCGAATACTGGGTTGGCGACGACCAGCTCGACCACGATCCCTTGGCACGGCGGGTGGCCGACGAATTGCGGCAAGTGGCCGACGCCGGCATAAAAATATTCTTCATGCACGGCAACCGCGACTTCCTGATCGGCGAACGCTTCGCAGCCGAAGCCGGCCTGACCATCCTTGCCGACCCCACCCTGATCACAGTAGACGGGCAACGCCTGCTATTGCTGCACGGCGACACGCTGTGCACCGACGACGTCGCCTACCAGCAATTCCGCCGCCAGGCACGCGACCCGCAGTGGCAACAAGCCGTGCTGGCGAGACCCTACCCGGACCGCGTGCAATTCGCGCAATCGCTACGCATGCGGAGCGATGCCGAAAAATCGGGCAAGGCAGAGGACATCATGGATGTGTCGCCGGCGACGGTCGAGGCGGTGTTTCGAGAATACGGATACCCCACGATGATTCATGGGCATACGCATCGGCCGGCGCGGCATGAACATGTGGTGGATGGCCACCAATGCATTCGCTGGGTATTGGCAGATTGGTACAAGGAATCATCGTCGCTGGAGATTGACCAGTTTGGAATAAAATCAAGTCCGTCATTTGATTCCTGACATGGAACCAGCCAATCGAAAATCACAATGAAATATAGGCCCATGACAGCGAGACCGCATTGAGCGGCCAGCACCATGCAACGTCCACCGCTGTACTGGAAATAGCCGGCATAAGCGACATTGCCGAGTACAAGAGCCGGACGTCCGCGATGGCGAGCGAACATGCGCGACGATGGCAATTCGAACTTTCGCTACTTCACGAAATAGAAGAGTTTCAGGTCGCCGGCTATTGTCATGTATGCGCTGCGGAACGAAATTT
>CAZCKI010000111.1:0-8900 GCA_964498815.1 uncultured Burkholderiales bacterium | reverse complement strand
GTTGCAACGCCTGCTTTCACACCACCGGCGCGCACTACCTGAACGCGGACACCACGGCTTTCATGCAGTGCCTCACGGCAGATCTCTTCAAGGATTTCCCCACGCTGAAGTTCGTCATCCCGCACGGCGGCGGCGCGGTGCCCTACCACTGGGGACGTTTTCGCGGTCTGGCGCAGGAATTGAAAAAGCCCCTGCTGAAGGATCATCTGCTGAACAATATCTATTTCGATACCTGCGTCTATCACCAGCCCGGTATCGACCTGCTGACCAAAGTGATCCCGGTCGACAATATTCTATTCGCCTCCGAAATGATAGGCGCGGTCAAGGGTGCGGATCCGGAGACGGGCTTCAATTACGACGACACCAAGCGTTATATCGAGTCCTCCAAAATCCTCAGCGCAGACGATCGCCACAAAGTCTACGAGGGCAATGCGCGCCGCGTGTACCCGCGCCTGGATGCGGCCCTTAAGGCCAGGGGCCGTTGAAAATTGGCGAGACCATAAACGTGCCGACCCCGTGAACGCCAATCCCATTCACTGGCGCATCGGTCTCATCGGCTATGGTGAGGTCGGACGCATTCTTGCCGAGGACCTGCGCAAGCTGGGCGTGGCGGTGGTGTCGTTTTACGACCGCAAACTGGGCACCGCCGAGGCCGGTCCTCTGGAAGAGCATGCGCGGGCGCACGGTGTGCGCATGGCGAGTACGCAAGTCGAGCTGGCGACGAATGCCGATTTTATTATCTGCGCAGTGACCGCGAGCCAGACGCTGGCCGCGGCGGAAGCCTGTGCCGTGGCCCTTCGGCCCGGCGCCTGGTACCTGGATTTCAATTCGGCCTCGCCCGGCGCCAAGCAGCGCGCGGCCAAATGCGTGGACTGCGCCGGAGGACGCTACGTGGAAGGGGCGGTGATGACCTCCATTCCACCCTATCGCATTCGTGTCCCCCTGCTGCTGGGTGGTGGGCACGCCACCGAATTTCTTCCTTTGCTGTCCGCGCTGGGCTTTCAGGCGACGGTTGCGTCGAATGAGCTTGGCGTGGCCTCCGCCACCAAGATGTGCCGCAGCGTCATGGTCAAGGGCTTGGAAGCGATGGTGATAGAGAGCTTCACCACCGCGCGTGCCTACGGCGTGGAGGACCAGATGCTGGCGTCTCTCACCGAGACCTTTCCCGGTATCGACTGGGAAAAGCAGGGCGCCTATTTTTTCCAGCGGGTGATCCAGCACGGCCGCCGCCGTGCCGAAGAGGTACGCGAAGTGGCCGAGACCGTGCGCGATGCCGGCCTCACTCCTTGGTCGGCCAGCGGTACCGCCGAGCGTCAGGCCTGGGTGGCGGACTTGGCCGACGAAGGACTCTTCGGCGACAAGGCCGCTCCGCGCGGTGATTGGCGTATCGAGGCCGACCGCATCTTGAGTGCCGTCAAAAAGAAAGAAGGCAACTGAGATGGAATTTACCGTCACGCCCGGCTGGCTGCCGTTCCACCCCAATCCCTCCAAACCGCGCTTCGCGCCGCCACCGGGTGCCGTGGACGCGCATTGCCACGTGTTCGGGCCGGGCGCGCAGTTCCCCTATGCGCCGGAGCGCAAGTACACTCCCTGCGATGCGTCCAGGGATCAACTGTTTTCCCTGCGTGATCACCTGGGCTTTGCCCGCAATGTGATCGTGCAGGCCACCTGCCACGGCGCAGACAATAGCGCCCTGGTCGATGCCTTGCAGCACTCGAGGGGCATGGCGCGCGGCGTCGCCACCGTGAAACGTGGGGTGACCGATGCTGAACTGCAAGCCATGCACGCGGCCGGCGTGCGCGGCACGCGCTTCAATTTCGTCAAGCGCCTGGTCGATTTCACACCGCGCGAAGAGCTCCTGGAAATCGCCCACCGTATCGCCCCGTTGGGCTGGCACGTGGTGGTGTATTTCGAGGCGGTAGATCTGCCGGAGCTGTGGGATTTCTTCACTGCGCTGCCTACCACCGTGGTGGTCGATCACATGGGCCGGCCCGACGTCAAAAAGCCGGTGGACGGGCCCGAGTTCGAATTGTTCGTGAAAATGCTGCGCGAGCACGAAAACATCTGGTCCAAGGTGAGCTGCCCGGAACGCCTGAGCGTGGCCGGACCACCGGCATTGAACGGCGAACAAAATGCCTACCGCGACGTGGTGCCGTTCGCGCGGCGTCTGGTGGAAACCTTCCCCGACCGGGTGTTGTGGGGCACCGACTGGCCACACCCAAATTTGAAGGACCACATGCCCGACGACGGACTGCTGGTGGACTACATTCCTCATATCGCTCCCGGCGCCGAACTTCAACGCAAGCTCCTGGTAGATAACCCTATGCGCCTCTACTGGCAGTGACAGATGGGCTGCCGCCAATGGTGATCAGCAGCAGCATTCGCCCATATCGCCGTCGCCGAAATTGCAATTAGTATCGAAATGCATGCGCCGCCCGCGAATGCTGGCTCGCAGAGCCGCGCCTGAATTTCGTCGTAATCGCGGAGCAAATACATATCAGTCCGCCAGGTGTACGGTGCGTCGCGCGAAGTTAACGATTCTCGGCATTCGATGTGCGGCAATCGCGAGCCTCTTTTCGTTAACTTCTTTTGCCGGCGGATGCATGAGGCGAGTGTTGCCATGCGTTCCTTGCCGCAAAAAATCATTGACGCGAACTGCGGGCGATCCGAGCGGAGATTCCTTTTCGAACCAAGCTGGATAATTTTTTCCAGGACGTTACAATAGCCCGCGCAATTAGGGCGGTGCATCTGACATCAGCGTGATATATGAGCGGGCTAGTCCATCCTTGAAACGATACTGCACATGATTGTCAATCTGACGGGCGTATTGTTCGACGGTGTAGCCTACGGCAGCCTGCTGTTCCTGATCAGCGTCGGGCTATCGGTGACGATGGGCCTCATGAATTTCGTCAATCTCGCACACGGCGCTTTCGCGATGTTGGGCGGCTATGTCTGCGTGACCCTGATGTCACGCTTCGGCATCCCATTTCTCGTCTGCCTGCCGATCGCCTTTGTGGCGACAGCGTTCGTCGGTGCGCTGCTGGAACGTCTTCTGTACCGGCGCCTGTACCGGGCCACGCATCTTGACCAAGTGTTGTTCAGCATCGGTCTGGTTTTCATGTCCATCGCCGGCGCCTCCTACATCTTCGGGTCACAGCAACAACCGGTTTCTCTGCCGCCACTGCTCAAGGGGCAGGTACACTTGCTTGGCGTGGATCTCGGTGCTTATCGCCTGTTTCTCATCGCAGTCGTTGTCGTCATCACGGCGGCGATGGGCTGGCTGATCGAAGGCACACGCTTCGGCGCGCAGGTGCGCGCAGCAGTAGACAACCAGCAGGCCGCGGCCGGTCTCGGCATCCACGTAGACCGCATCTTCAGCCTGACCTTCGCGCTGGGCTCCGGATTGGCGGGACTGGGCGGTGGACTCGGCATCGACGTGCTTGGCCTCGACCCGACTTTTCCCATCAAGTTCATGGTGTACTTCCTGCTGGTGGTCGCGATCGGCGGCGCCGGTACCATCAAGGGGCCGCTGTTCGCGGCGCTGATCCTGGGCGTGGCCGACGTCGCCGGCAAATACTACGTGCCGGACATCGGTGCGTTCGTCATTTACTTCATGATGGTCCTGATGATGATCGTCTTCCCGGCCGGCCTGTACGGGCGGCGCGCATGAAGGCGGCGAATGTCGCCGGCGCAGTCCCCGGCAGGTCGCTGCCGGGCGGTCGCTGGCACCCTTTTGAGATCATCTTCTGGCTGGCGCCGGCGGTGGCGTTTTTTGTTTTCCCCGATTACCTCGTGCTCGGCAGCCAGATCATGATCGCCGCCCTGTTCGCGCTGTCGCTCGATCTCATCCTCGGCTATGCGGGCATCGTCTCGCTGGGGCACGCCGCATTTTTCGGCGTCGGCGCTTACACTGCGGGCTTGCTTGCGGTGCACGGCTGGCGCGAACCTTTCTCCGGACTGGTGATCGCCGGACTGGCCGCAGCGGCGGTCGGCTTCGCGGTGAGTTTTCTGATGGTGCGCGGGCAGGATCTGGCACGCATCATGGTCACGATGGGCATCGGTCTCATGTTCTACGAAGCGGCCAACAAGGCCGCTTTTGTCACCGGCGGTGTCGACGGACTTTCCGGAGTGACGATGTCGCCCTTGTTCGGCCTGTTCACGTTCGACCTGCGCGGCCGAGTCGCTTTCCTGTACAGCTTCTTCGTTCTCCTGCTGCTGTTCGTATTCCTGCGCCGTCTGGTCGCTTCGCCCCTGGGATTGAGCCTGAGAGGTATCCGCGACGGTGGAAAACGCATGCCGATGATAGGCGCGCCGGTCACCCGCCGCCTGATCGCCGTCGTCACCGTCAGCGCGGGCGTTGCCGGTATCGCGGGCGCCTTGCTCGCCCAGACCACCCAGTTCGTGGGGCTGGACACGCTGAGCTTCTCGCGATCCGCCGAGTTGCTGGTCATGCTGGTCCTGGGTGGAACGGGACGTCTCTACGGCGCGCTCATCGGCGCGCTGGTATTCATGGTCGCCCAAGACTATCTGGCCGGCATCAATCCGCTGTACTGGCAGTTCTGGATCGGCCTGCTCCTGGTGATCATTGTGCTGTTCGCGCGCGGCGGCATCATGGGTGGAATCGACGCGCTTTACCGACGGGCGAAGGAGCGAAAGCGATGACCGCGGCGCTTCGTACCGATGGGCTTTCGATGCAATGGGGAAGCTTCAAAGCCAATAGCGACATCTCGCTCACTTTCGCGAAGGGCGCGCGGCACGCTCTGATAGGCCCGAATGGCGCCGGCAAGACCACCTTCATCAACCTGCTTACCGGCGCTTTCGCGCCGACTGCGGGCCGAGTGTTTCTGGGTGACGAGGACGTCACCCGCCTGGCCCCGTACGAACGCGTGAAACGCGGCATGGCACGTACCTTCCAGATCAACACGCTGTTTCCGGGCCTGACGGTGCTCGAGTCAGTGATGCTCGCGGTGCTCCAGCGCCGGGGACGCGCCGCGCTCTGGTATCGCCCGGTGGCCAGTCTCATGGAAGAGCGGGACGAAGCCTGCTCGCTGCTCGCGGCCTTGCGTCTGGAGCGCGATGCCGACGTGCCAACCCGCAATCTTCCTTACGGCAAGCAACGGCTGGTCGAGATCGCGCTGGCGCTCGCGACCCGTCCGCACATCCTGCTGCTCGACGAGCCCGCGGCCGGTATCCCGGCGGCCGAAAGCGCCGAGCTTTTCAAGGTCATCGACGAGCTCCCCGACAGCGTAACCATCGTTTTCATCGAGCACGATATGGGACTGGTGTTCCGCTTCGCCGAGCGCATCACGGTGCTGGTGGGAGGACAGGTGCTGGTCGAAGGCACGCCAGCCGAGATCGCCGCCGACCACCGCGTCAGGGAAGTCTATCTTGGCGAGGCGCAGCATGCCTGAACTGCTGCGTCTGGACCGGGTCACCGCGGGCTACGGCGATTCCGTGGTGCTCGAAGACGTGCAGCTTTCCCTGCTGGAGGGCGAAAGCCTCGCCCTGCTGGGGCGCAACGGCGTCGGCAAGACCACGCTGCTGCTTACGCTGATGGGACTGACCACGCTGCACCGCGGCGCGCTGCACTACCAGGGTACGAATCTCGCCACGCTGCCGACTTACCAACGCGCCCGGGCGGGACTGGGCTGGGTGCCTCAGGAGCGTTTCATGTTTCCCTCGCTCACCGTCGAGGAGCACCTCTCCGCGGTGGCGCGCCCGGGCTACTGGAATATCGAGCGCGTGTATGGTGTTTTTCCGAGATTGAAGGACCGGCGGGCCAATTTCGGCCTGCAGCTTTCCGGCGGCGAACAGCAGATGCTGGCGATCGCGCGCGCGCTGATGGTCAACCCGCGCCTCCTCCTGCTCGACGAACCGATGGAAGGCCTGGCGCCGATTATCGTGCAGGAGCTCATGCTGGTGGTCCGCGAACTGAGCGGTGAGGGAGGCATGGCGGTGATCATCGTCGAGCAGCACGCCAAGCTGGCATTGTCTCTGACGGAACGAGCCATCGTGTTGGACCGCGGCAGGATAGTGCACGCCGCCGCCAGCGAGGAATTGCTGCGCGATCCGGACTCGCTGCAACGCCTCTTGGCCGTCGCTTAAAACGGCAAATGGGTTGAACAACGCCGGCATTCGGCGTAGTTTGGCGAACTTGCTGGAATAAGATTATGCATATTCGCACACAGGTCGGCATCATCGGCGCCGGGCCCGCGGGCCTGCTGCTGGCGCAGCTATTGCGCCTGCAGGGAATCGATTCCGTGGTGATCGAAGCGCGCAGCCGGGAGGACATCGAAAGCACCGTCCGCGCCGGCGTGCTCGAACAGGGCACGACCGATTTGCTCAACGCGTCTGGCGTCGGCGAGCGCATGCGCCGCGAGGGCTTCGTGCACCACGGCATCGAGCTGCGCTTCGGCGGGCGCGGACACCGCATCGATCTGCACGGCCTGACCGGCGGCCGCGCGGTCACCGTGTACGCGCAGCACGAAGTCATCCGCGACCTGGTGTCGGCGCGGCTCGCCGGCGGTGGCACCATCCTGTTCGGTGTCAACGATGTGTCCCCGCACGCGATCGACGGCGCCGCGCCGCTCATCCGCTGCCGGCAGGATGGCGCCGAGGTCGAGATCGCCTGCGATTTCATTGCTGGCTGCGATGGCTTTCACGGCGTCTCGCGGCCCGCCATTCCGGAAGACCGGCGCAGCGAGTTCGTGCGCAACTATCCTTTCGGCTGGCTGGGCATTCTCACCGAAGCGCCGCCTTCCGCGCCGGAGCTCGTGTATGCCTATCACGAACGCGGATTCGCCCTGCTCAGCACGCGCTCGCCCCATTTGCAGCGCCTCTACATCCAGTGCGACCCGGCCGACGACATCGCCAACTGGTCCGATCGGCGCATCTGGGACGAATTGCACCGACGTCTCGAGGCCGACGACTGGAGCTTGACCGAGGGACCGGTCACGCAGAAGGGCATCATCGCCATGCGCAGCTTCGTGTGCGAGCCGATGCGGCACGGCAGGCTGTTCCTGGCGGGCGATGCCGCCCATATCGTCCCGCCGACGGGAGCCAAGGGGCTCAATCTCGCCGCCGCGGACGTGAGCGTCCTGTGCCGCGCGCTGACCGCCTTTTATCGGAACGGCGACAGCGGGTTGCTCGACGCCTACTCGGACATCTGCCTCAAACGCGTCTGGCGCGCCGAGCATTTTTCCTGGTGGATGACTTCGCTGCTGCACCGGTTCCCGAACGGCGACGCCTTCAACGAACGGCTGCAACGCTCCCAGCTGGAATACGTGACCGGCTCGCGCGCGGCGGCGACCTCGCTGGCGGAGAACTATGTGGGGCTGCCGATCGAGTGATTTTTTACCCTGGACACGTCTATGCCATCGGCCATAACGATCATCAAAGACGAGCATCGCTCGCTTTCCGCGGTATTGCAGGGACTCCTATGGCTGTGCGCCGAATACGGCGGCGGCCGCGCGCAAGCCGATTTTGGCCTGCTCGCGGCCATGCTGCACTACATCGGCGCTTTCCCCGAGCGCCTGCACCATCCCAAGGAAGACGAGTTCCTCTATCGCATCCTGCGCGAGCGCCACGCCGGCGCGGGGCCGATACTCGATGAACTCGGGGCCGAGCACGTTCGCGGCCGGCAGCTGATCGCCGAACTCAATTTCCTTCTGGAATGCTATCGGCTCGGCCAGCCCGCGGCCTTCGATGCCTTCGATCAAGCGGTGAGGGCCTACGCCGACTTCCACTGGGCGCATATGCGCAAGGAAGAGGATGCCGTCTTGCCGATGGCCGAACGGTTCCTGACCCCGGCCGACTGGGGAGAAATCGATACCGCTTTTCGCGCCAACATCGATCCGCTCGCCAAGGCGGACACGGCCGGGGAGTTCCGCGAGCTGTTCAGGCGAATCGTCAGCCTGGCGCCGCCGCCCATAGGGGTCGGGCCGTACGCGCGGCCGGTTAGCTGATGCGCCATTCGTCGTTCCCGTCGTTGAACTGCTCCGCCACAAGCCCCCTCAGCCACTTGTTCTTCGGGTCGCTGTGAAAGCGTCGATGCCAGTGCTGCTTCAGGGGGATGTCGGGAAAATCAAGTTGCGGCCGGACGATCTTCAGGTTGACATCCAGCTTTTCGAAATACATGCCGAGCGCGTGTGGAACCGTGACGATGAGATCGGAGCGCGCGATGATCATCGGTATGCTCATGAAGTGCGGGCTGCGCAGCACGACCTTGCGCTCGATGCCGCGCTGCTGCAGGAAGTCTTCGAAGGCCTCCTGGCCGCGGCTTTCGGCGCGCACCACTGCGTGGTGCAGTTCCAGGAATTTTTTCAGCGATATGCGCTTGCCGCGAATGGGATGATCCGCCCGCAGCAGGCAGACAAAGGTGTGCGTGATCAGCCGTTGCTGGAAAAAGCTGCTGCGCTGCAGATCCGGAAAATAGCCGATCGCCAGATCGATTTCCCCACTTTCCAGCCCCTGCTCGAGCTGTAGATTGGGCAGGGACACCGAACGCAGAGTCGCGTTCGGCGCGCGCTCGGCCAAGCCGCGCAGGATTTTCGGCAGGAACACCATTTCACCTACGTCCGACATGGCTATGGTGAAGACGGAGTCGCTGGTGGCGGCGTCGAAGGCGACGTTGGACAGGACATCGCGCTCGATACGCATCAGTGCATCTCTGGCCGGCGCGATCAGCGTGTGTGCCCGCGGTGTCGGCTCCATGCCGCGCGAGGTGCGCACGAACAGCGGATCGCCGAACTGGGCGCGCAGCTTGCCCAACGCGGCGCTCACCGCCGGCTGGCTCATGCCGAGCTTTTGCGCCGCGCGGCTCACGTTTTGCAGGTCGTACAGGGCGACGGCGATCGGCAGCAGGTTCAGGTCGAGTTTTCTCACGGCTCCACGTCTAGCAC
>CAZCKI010000110.1:0-8909 GCA_964498815.1 uncultured Burkholderiales bacterium | reverse complement strand
GCATACAAGGGAGGCACCAGTTTCTGGTTGAAGGCAATGATCGCGAAAAATCCGAAGAAACAGATTGTCCGCACTCTCGACATGATGCGCTCGGGTATGTAGGTGGCGCACAGCATCGCCAGCAGCAATACAACCGCCCAGGTGAAGGCGGCGGTAAGCGGAGCCAGCAATACCGGCAGCATTGGAAATCCGGCGACGACCAGAATCAGCCAGTGGCTCACCAGGATGGTGGCAAACAGTTTCCCGCTGCCGCGAAGGAACTTTTCGAATTGGCGGCGAAATATTTCCGCGTTGCTGACCGGCGCCAGCAACAAGAGCGGCAAATCGCCGTCGGCCAGCAGGGTTTGCCGCAGCCGATTCGATTGCATGGTCGCGACACCGGCCATCCACACCGACAGGCCCAGCAAGCCGGTGGTGTAGTGGTCGCTGCCGACGGCGAAGCCGAAGATGGCGGCAGCTTGCCAGAGGACAGACAACAGCGAATTGGACAACAGTTCGCGCGCCGCCAGCAAACGCGGGGCGCGGCTGCGTTTCAATTCGCGTTTCAGTTCCGGCGATTGCCGGATTGCCTGCTTCACGCCGGTGAGCAGGTTTCGGTAAAACGGTTTCGAGTAGTCGCTCACGTGCCGGTCTCGCGCAGGTGGCGAAACAATTCCTGCAGCACGTTGGCTTTGTCAGCGGAGGCTTCGCGCAAATTGGCCAGCGTGTCATACGCGTGCAGGGTGCCCTGGTGAATCAGGCAGATGCGATCGGAAAATCGTTCGGCGACGTCGAGCAACTGTGTGGAATAGAGAATGGTCCGCCCGCGCTTCGCCGCGTCGGCCGCATGCCGCTTCAACGCGTCGATGCCGTGCGGGTCCATGCCCGAGGCGAACGGTTCGTCCAGCAGCCACAAGTCGCGGTCGGCCGCGATCATGGCGACCAGAGCGGTCTTGTAAATCTGTCCGCGCGAAAGCGTTTGCACCTGGCGTTTGGCGAGCGGCAGCAGATCGAAATCGGCCAGCAATTGCAGCACGCGCGGCCCATTGTCCGGCAGGTCGGCCTCGTACAGGCGCAGGATGATGGCAACGTTGCGCAGCACCGATTGCTGCCAGAACAGCGGGGGAAAGTCAGGCAGGAAATAGAGGCGCTTTCGCAGTGCCATCCGGTCCCGGCGAAACGCCTCGCCGTCGAAATAGATATTCCCTACGTCCGGCGCACCGATACCGCCGAGGCAGCGAATCAAGGTGGTCTTGCCGGCGCCGTTGGGGCCGAGCAGAGTGACGATCTGGCCCGGCTCGATGGTCATATTGAATTGATCGAGCGCCGTAACCCGGCCGTACGATTTGGAAACGTTGTCGAGCTGGATCTTCATGGTGGGAATGGGTCCGCATCACCCGTTGCCAACCGTAGCTGGCGGTTCGGGAAAGCCGCTATTGTGAACGAAGCGGCCGCCATTGGCATGGAGCCGAATGCAAAAGTGTCGGGCCTTTCCCAATCCCCACCCCCCGCATTCTGCATTCCGTCGCCTGCCCGTTCCCCCGGCCGGGGCACGCGCCTAGAGTGGTCGCATCCCCGGCAGCAGCCGGATTGACGAACCGAAAGGAGCACTGCCATGACCATGGCCGACGAACTGCAAAAACTGCATGCCTTGCACGAGCAGGGTGTGTTGACCGATGAGGAATTCGCGCAGGCGAAAGCGCGCGTGATGAAAGAAAGCGAAAGCGATGCGCCGAAGGAAAGCCCGGCGCCGGCTCCCTCCGCCATGCACAAGTTTCAGCGCTCGCCGTACGACCGCTGGATCGGTGGCGTCTGTGGCGGCCTGGCGGCGGCGACCGATGTGCCGTCGTGGGTCTGGCGCATCTTTTTCGTGATGGCGACCTGCTTGCATTTGTTCGGTGTGCTGCTGTACATCGTCCTGTGGATCTTTGTGCCGATGAAGCCGGTGGCGTATCAGGAGATGGGGACGGCGAAGTAGGGCGCTTCCTGCTCACACCTCTCGGTAGTTCGTTTTTTGTACTGAGGGTGCTTCGACGGGCTCGGCACGAACGGAGACTTTCTTTCGTCGTGGAACAATAGCTCTTTAACAATCGGGATTCTTTGGGCAATCTGCACCGAGTGTTGGAGTGTTGTCATGCGTATGCCACGACCCTTCGACCGGCTCAGGGCGAACGAAACCTTTTTCTCGTCGATAAGAGAGCTGTCGCCCCGGCGGAGGCCGGGGTCTAATTGCCCCAGCTTCGCGATTCCAACTAACTTGGGCCCCGGCCTCCGCCGGGGCGACAGCTCAATTCAGGTGTTCCAACTTGATTGCCTGTCTTGTCGAGCAAGACTCAACCCGGCACCTTCGCCGACACCACCACAAACTCCCCCGGCACCCGATAGCCGAGTCCTTGCCGCCAGGGTGAGAGCGACTCCAGGTAGCGGGCGCAGACGCGGGCCTTCACGTTGTCGTCGAACCTCGACCAGGCCAGCGCCACCGGGCCGCCGATGAACGCGGCGTTGCAGGCTTCGGTGGCATTGGCGAAGGCGAGCGTGGCCTCGATGCGCTCGAATTCGATGTCGGTGAAGTTCTCTTGCTTGCAAAGATAGGCAAGCGATTCGCCGCCGCCCAGCGAAAAGAACATCGGGCACACTTCGCTTTGCACTTCGGCATCGACGATCGGGAACAGTTCCGACCAGCCGCAGCGCGAACGCTCCCCCCACACCAGCGCCGCCATGCGGCCACCGGGCCGCAGCACGCGGCGCATTTCGCGTAGCGCGCGGCCGGGGTCGGGCAGGTACATCAGGCCCAGCGCGCAGACGGCGAGGTCGAAGCCGCCGTCGGGCAACTCGAGGTTTTCGGCGTCCATGCGCGCAAAGCTTGCGTTGGCCGCGGCGCGGCGCATGGCGCGCGCACGGGCTTCTTCCACCATCTGTCCGGAGAGATCCACGCCGACCACGCGGCCCGACGGTCCCACTTCATTGGCGAGCGGGAAAGTGACGAGTCCGGTGCCGCAGGCGACATCGAGTGCTTTCTCGCCGGGCTGCGCATCCGCGCAGGCGAGCAGCTTTTGCTGCGCGCCTGCGAGTTGCGATTGCCACAGTATTTCGTAGTCGGCGGCGGCGAGGTCCCAGCCGTAGCGCTGAACGCGCCGTTGAAAACCGGCGTGCATCTTATTTGCGCGTAATGACGATTTCCAGGTATTCGCTGGGCACCACCAGGGAGTCTTTGCCGGCCCGGTTGAGACCGTTGAGGAGATCGGCGAGGTCGTGTTGCAGTACAGACGCCTTGTCGGCGGGGAGTGCGGCAAACGCCTTGTGCACCGGGCCGTACCAGGTGCGGAACACGTCGATGAAATGTTGCGCCGAGCGATAACGGAAGTTGAATTCACGCGAGGTGATGTCGATGCTCGCAGCCTGCGCGCCGAACAGGGTGCGCAGGTGGCCTTCCATGCCCCAGTGCGATGGCGGCTGCACGCCGGCGGGCGGCGGCAGGTGTTTGCCGAGCACCTTGAACATCTTGCCGACCAGGCTTTCCGGGGTCCAGTTGGCGAGGCCGATGCGGCCGCCGGAGCGGCACACGCGCAACATTTCGTCGGCGGCTTTGGTGTGGTCGGGCGCGAACATCACGCCGAAAGTGGACAGCACCGCATCGAAGCTGCCGTCTAGGTAGGGCAGCGCCTCGGCGTCGGCCACTTCGAATTGCACGCTGAGCCCTTCGGCATCGGCGCGTTGCGCACCTTGGGACAGCAGGCCCGAGACGTAATCGGTGGAAGTGACCTTGGCACCGCGGCGCGCGGCGGCGAGAGTGGCGTTGCCGTTGCCGGCCGCTACGTCGAGTACGCGCTCGTCCCAGCGCAGGTCGCAGGCTTCAGCGAGTTGCTCGCCGACGATCTGCAGGGTGGTGCCGATGACGGCGTAATCGCCGCTGGCCCAAGCCGCCTGCTGGCGCGTTTTGAGCGCGGCGAGGTCGGGTGCGGCTTTCGAGGGCGCGGGTTTGTCGAGCAGAGGGGTGGCGGCGACGGTTGCGGCAGATGCTTTCATCTGTTCAGGCTCCGGGAATAGGATGTTTGGGGTGGCAACGACCGTGGCATCACTCTGCCGTGATCGGGTCGATCACCGATGTGATCTGGGTAATTTTGGTCGCCGGGATACCGCTGTGCGAAGCGTGTTCCTTGATCTGTTCTTCGTTGTCGGCGATGTAGATGCAGAACGTTTTGTCGGCGGTCACAAAGCTTTGCACCCACTGCACTTTCGAACCGAGTTGCTTGATGGTGCGGCTGGATTTTTGCGATACGGCTTGCAGGTCGCGCGCGGAAAGTTTTCCGGCGCCGGGGATTTCACGTTCGATGACGAATTTGGGCATGGTTGTCTCCTGATGACTAATGAGTTCGCGCCTCGTGGCGGGCGCTGTGAAAATGTTTCGATTGGAATGTGCGTGCCGACACTATCGCACCGGAAAACGGCGATTTCCTATCCGATCGTCCGCAACTGCTATCGTATTTACCATTCTGCATGGGCGGGTTTGCCGGGCGTCCGGGTTTGTTGCCCGGGCGTCCATTTCAGCGGTTTTCGGCCGGCCGTGGCTTGGCGTGTGGTGCAGGGATGCTGATAATGAAAAATGGAAAATTCCGCGGAGAATCGAAAATGAGCAGCGAAAAAGTCGCCGCAGCATTGCAGCGCATGCGAGACGCGCTGGAGCGCCGCCCGCAGTTCGGGCCGCACGATGACGCGCCCGCCGTCTCGGTCTGGCAAGGCGGACTCGGCAGCGTGGCGAGCCACGCCAACGGCACCGCGATTCCCGCCGATATGCCGAGCGAATTGGGAGGCGGCGGCAAACAGGTTTCGCCGGGCTGGCTGTTTCGTGCTGGCATGGCGTCTTGCGCGGTATCGACGATCGCGATCGCGGCGGCTTCGGCCGGAGTGGAACTCACCTTGCTGGAGGTGCGCGCCGGCAGCCGCTCCGATACGCGCGGCATACTCGGCATGGACGATGAAAACGGCGCGCCGGTATTTTCCGGGCCGAGCGAAACGCAGTTGCAGGTGAAAATTGCGGCCGACGGCATCGCCCCGGAAAAGTTGCGTGCGTTGGTGGAAGATGCCATCCGCCGCTCGCCGGTGCCGAATGCGGTGCAAAATGCGATACCGATGTCGCTTTCCATCGAAGTGAAAGCCAACTGATTGCATGGACGCTCTCTCCGAAATTCTGCGTGTGGTGCGCCTGTCCGGCGCGATCTTTTTCCACGCCAAGTTCACCGCACCCTGGTGCTACCAGTCTTCGCGCGGCGAAGCGGTGGGATCGCAGCTGGAGCCCGGCGCCGAGCACATGCTGATTTTTCACCTCATCACCGAGGGGGAGTGCTTCGTTGAAATGGACGGAGCTGCACCACTCAAGTTGATGGCGGGCGACGCGGTGGTGTTCGCGCAGGGTGACGCGCACCGCATGAATTCGCAGCCGGGCCTGCCGCCGCCGGCCAACCCCGGCAAGCTCGCCGCGGTGCTGGCGAGGAAGCCACGGCAAATCAATTCCGGTGGCGGAGGTGCGGCCACCCGCCTGGTGTGCGGCTACCTCGCCTGCGATGCCCGTCTTGCCAAGATGCTATTCGCTGGCTTGCCGCCGGTATTGCGCGTGAATGTGCGCGGATCGAACGCCGGCACTTGGCTGGAAGCCTCGGTACGCTACGCGTTGGAAGAGGTGCGCTCGCCGAGACCGGGCGGTGCGGGTGTGCTCGCCAAATTGGCCGAGGTGCTGGTGATCGAAGTGCTGCGCACGTATATGAACGACCAGCACAGCGGGCGCACCGGCTGGCTCGCCGGGATGGGCGACCGCATCGTCGGCGCGGCGCTGAACGCCCTGCACAAGCGACCGGCGCACGCGTGGACACTGGAAGAACTCGCGCGCGCCGCCAACACCTCGCGCTCGGTACTGGCCGAACGCTTCCAGTTGCTGGTCGGCGTGTCGCCGATGCAATACCTCACGCAGTGGCGCATGCAGCTCGCCGCCAACCTGCTGGCGCGCAGCACGGCGCCGCTGTCGCGCATCGCCGAGGACGTGGGCTATCAGACCGACACGGCATTCAGCCGAGCCTTCCGCCGCGAGTATGGTGCACCGCCTGCGGCGTGGCGGCGCAAGCAGGCCACGCGCGAGCAGGTCCCAGCTCGGTAGGATTGCTAGGGCTGGACCGCCGCAAAGCCGATCGGGAGTTGCCCGGTGTTTGCCAGCATTGTCGGCGACACACTTCCACCGTTGGATAACCAAACCGTCAGGGTTCCGTTCGGCAACAACCAGACGATGTCCGCGGTGCCGTCGCCGTCGAGGTCGAGCGCGGCGAAGTACTGCCATGAGGGGTCGCTCGATGCCAGCGTCGCAATGGTCGAGTTGACGACCAGCGCGCTGGAGGTGCACGACGCATTGGGATCGTCCGGATTGGCGTTGCCCGGCGGCAGGGCGAGGCTGCGCGCGTCGAGCGACATCAGTCTCGTTTCGCCGGTGGCGGTGTTGCGCAGCAGCAGGTCGCCGCGACCGTTGCCGGTGAAGTCGGCGATCTTCAACGCGCGAAAGCCGAAGGGAATGGTGCCGGCGGCGAGGTTGGCGCAGGTGCGCGCGGGAGTTGCCATCAGGGCGCGCACGCGGTTGCCGGGGTCGATATAGATCAGATCGGCCGCGCCATCGCCGTTCAGGTCGGCCGCACCCAACAGCGTCCAATCGAGCGGGGCACCGCCGCGCTTGCGAACCTGCGTGACGTTGGTGCCGTCGGTGAACCAGATGTACGAAACGCCGGTGTCCGGCGAGTTGGCGACGTTATAACGCCACACCAGGTCGCCGAAACCGTCGCCGTCGAGGTCGCCGACTGCTTGCACGTCCCAGACGCGCTTCACGCTGCGCAGCAGCGTTTCGCTGATAGACGCGCGGTCGCGCCACAGACGTACTTCGCCGAGTTCACCCTGGGTGAGGTTCTGAAACACCAGGTCGGCAGCGCCGTTGCCGTTGAGGTCGGCCAGTGCGACCACGCGGAAGCTCGCGCCTGGGTCGTTCTGTGCGGTGAACTGGAACTGGTTGTTGACGAGGCTGCCGGCCAGCATCTGGCCGCCGCCGGAACGCAGCAAAAAGGGCTTGGCGTTGGCGGGGTTGGGCGTGCGCGTGGGCGCACCCTTCACCTGTGCGGAATTGGAACTAACGATCAACGAAGATACGTCGACCGCCTCGAAGTTATTACCGCCTATGGTCTTCAATTGATCGAGCACAACCGAGGGCCAGTTGGCGTTGGTGGTGCCCTGGAAGTACCAGGCGCTGCCGTTGTCGGCGAGGATCATGCCGTACTTCTTCATCGCGCGCAGGATCACCTGGGTGCGCGCGTCGAAGCCGGAAATATCGAAGCTCGCCTTCAGTCGAAAGCGCGAGCCCATCATCGGATTGTTGACATTGTCGACGAGATTGGTGGCCCAGTGCCGCGCCGGCCACTGGTACACGCCACGTCGCGTCCTGGGTGCGGTGAAGCGGATGGCGTGGTTGATTTCGCCGGCCTGCACTTCCTCCCATCGCACCAGCCCCGGCAGGATCGGCAGTCCCGCCGCGTCGGAGGAGGTCCAGCCTGCCGGCCGCAGCGCGTTCGACTTGAGATCGAACTTGGCGCCGGAGAAGCCGGTCCAGCTGGCGCCGCCGTTTTGCGGAAAGGCGTAGTCGATTTCGTAGAGGATGCAATTGGTGGTTTCGATCACCAGCACGTGCCGGTCGCCGTCGCTGGCCGCTGTGCCTTCGATCGGCGCGTTGGCGGGAATGGGATAGGGACCGGAGTCGCTTTCATCGGCTGCATCGAACACCACGGGGACCTTAGGCTGCGATCCGGGCACCGTGGCAAAGGGGATGCCGTATTCGACTTCGGTGATACCCCAGTCCGGATGCAGCTTGCCGGTGGCGCCGATGGAAGCGACCCATGCCGCGGAACTCGCGTGCAGGGGCAACGTGTCGATGGGTGTATTCCAGATGTTGTCGGTCGGGAAGATCTGGCAACCGCCGATCGAAGGGGGTGCTGCAAACGATAGCGGCGACAAAATGAAAATGCCGGCGGCAATGGCCGCCGGCAAAAGTGCAGCGACGTTTTTTGTTTTTGTCAGGGGCATTTTGCTTTTCTCTGTTATGGGTGCAACTCGCCCGCCGTGGACGGTGTAAGGCGCTGCTATTGGGTTTCAGCATGGACCGTGCCAGCGCTGAAACCAGTGAACTGGTTCACAACTTGAGGCAATAAATGGCAGGTATCGTCGTTAGCGGGAGACAACACTGCCCACATTGGGCTAGGCGCAGCCACTATTCGCCGCGACAAGCCCGGGCAAAACGCGTAAGGTGAGGTGACGGGGATTGCGGCGCCACGCGGCACTCTGTTTAACCAGGAAAGTTCATGAATCATCAGTTATCCAAGGACCAATTCGCCGCGCTGGAAGAAGTGAGTCGCGCGACGCGCGACGAGAAGCCCAGCGCCTGCGTCGCCCGCAATGCGAAGTACCTGCTCGGCATCAAGTTCCTGCTGCACGGCAAAGGCAACCACTATGTATTGTCGCCGACCGGCACACAGGCGCTGTTCGTCAAGAACTGCATCGCCGGCCTGCAGGCGCTGGCGGCGGATGCCGACACGACGCTGGATTCGGCGGTCGCGACGTTTCTCGGCAGAAAAGGGCACATCGTGGCGGGTGCCGAGCCGGGCCATTTCGCGGTGACCGACAAGGGTCGCGAGTGTTTGGCCGACATCGCACAGAATCCCTGAGACGAATGGTAAAGTTTACGTTCCGACCTATCGACAAGGGAACGATCATGAAACCAGCCAACGCCATCGCTACCGTCTTGCTGATTGCCGTTCTTTGCGCCGCGACACCGCTGATTGCCATCGCACAAGATGCCAAGCCGGTAGCCGCATCGGTGCGGGAAGTATTGACCAGCAACATCGGCAAACGCG
>CAZCKI010000109.1:0-8969 GCA_964498815.1 uncultured Burkholderiales bacterium | reverse complement strand
CTTGATTGCCATCGTTTGCCGAGTGCAATCCAATGCTCGCTCCCGTCGAATGCCCCATAAAAGCTGTGATATGCGAGCGCATCCCACGGGTCCGGACTCGGCAGGAACATCAACACAACGGGCTCCGCATCAAACCAGGGCAGGCGGAATTCCTCGGGGTTTGCAAGTCCGCCGTGAGCCAGTTCCCAATCGTATAACCACTTTTCCATTTGAAAGTGATTGGAAATCGCGACTCCGCCCGGTCGGGCGTTTCGAAGCTCTTGCTCGGTCGGCGCGGACCCACACCGGGTTTGGGTATTTTCCAGCTGATATTCGACCTCTTCCGAAAAATCAAATTCCTCGTTCCGGGCCGCGGTTCTTCTTTCGAGAAACTTGCTTACGTCTACAGACGCCGCTTTCGCGATCAGCCCTCGCGGCGAGACATCACTCGCATCGGGCGCTTCCTCAAAATAGAATCGGGAGAAGAAGTCTTCGTTCTCAATCATTTTCTTGAAATTGTCGTCGGAACCGTTCCAGCACGTGGTGATGATGGGCCATCTGCCGGTCTTGGAGACCAGCTGACGGGCAACGCGCCAGATACTTTCGGCCTCATCCTTCCTGCATTCGATCACATACGCCTTCTCAGTCGTATCCAGTACCGGCAACTCGATGACTTCGCGCCCTGCCAGCGGAGTGCCCAGCAACTGATTCTTGAATTCGTTCATCACCTTTTTCCTTTGTGGTTTTTCTGTTCTGAGACGTATCGCACGCCCAAGGCAATGTAGTCGCGCCCCTTCTTCGTTCCGTGAAAGATCAGCCGGCTGGTTCGATTTCCAGACAAGTCTGCCGCACGAATCCGGCCGCCGGATTTCACATAAGGGCGCAACAACCCCAGTCCAATCAATTTTCTGTAGACGGCACGAAGTTCGCGATAGGGAATGTCTCGGCCATACCATCCACTGCATATATCTTTTGCTATTGATGCTTCCAAATACATGTCGTCGCACGATGCGAGCACCCTGTCCTCAAGGTCGGTCAACGTAAACGGCCAATTCTGCACTTGGTCCATGGTTGTGTCGCTGGGAAAGGGAGTGGAGGAGATCGGGATATCCGCCTTGCTCGCCGGACTGGTGCACCTATTGTAGTGTCAGGACAGTTCCATGATCCGCACATTGGCAATCCAATTACGCCGCCGGCGCGCAAGGCGGGCATCCACGGCCTCGCCATCAAAATCGGCGGGCGCACTTTTCAATCGAGATCGATCGACATTCTCGAAAGTGTTGACATTGACTACCGCATGCAGCCGGCCGTCGATCTCGCTGGTAGCAATCGGCACCACGCCGCAACGCGCGCAGATGTGAAAGGTGGCCGTGCGCGTGCCGAAAAGGTATTTCGAAACCAGCGCTGCTTCATCGATCGTCACGACCAGCTTGGCATTTGGATTTGACGTCCACACGCCGCCGTGTTTTACGCAAAAAGTACAACCGCACTCGCGCACTGGAATCTCCAGTGGCTCGCCCGGCCATTCGAAATGGAGGGTGATATTGCCGCAATGGCATTTGCCGTGGATTTGCATGTGTACTCCGTGGCCCAGCTGCTATGAGACAAATGCCGGAAAGAAGTGCTGTCGCCCCGGCGCAGGCCGGAGCCCAAGTTGGGTTCGTGATGCTGCTACGAAAATTAGATCCCGGCCTGCGCCGGGGCGACATCCCAATTTCGTATTTTTCTACACTCCGGCCGCAGTTTCCACCAACAAATCCTGCACCCGCTTCACATCTTCATCCGCGCGTCAAACGCTACCGGCGCAGCCACAGCATCAGCACTGGCCCGGCGATCACCGTCCAGCATAGCCCCGTCATCAGCACCGAGATGCCGACCGCCGCGCTGGCCAAGTCTTTGGCCTGCTTGGACAGCGGATGCAGTTCCAGCGACACCCGGTCCACTGTCGCTTCGATGGCGGAGTTCACGAATTCCACCAGCACCACCAGCATCATCGAAAACACCAGCAGCAAGTGCTCGACGTCGGTCACCGGCAACATGGCCGAGACGGGTACCAAAATTGCCAGCGCAATCAATTCCTCGCGGATCGCCGCTTCCTTGGCAATGGCATGGCGGAAACCCTCGTACGAGTAGCGCAGCGCGTTGCGCAGGCGGCGAAGCCCGCCGCGACCCTTTAGCTCCGTTCCCTTTTCATCCATGATTTGCCTCCCGTTATTGCGCCACGCCCTTTGTCAATAAATCCAATGCGTTCTTCACATCCGCATCCCTCATCGCCACCATCTGATCCCCCACATACCACTCAAAATAACTCTGCTCCGGCAGCGGCCCGTTGCTGGCACGGCCGAACAGCCAGATGCCGTGGTCCTTGGCGATGGTGTTGCGGATCTCGTTGGCGTGCTCGGCGCTGACCGGCAGGTAGAGGTGCAGCATATTGCATTGGGGTGCGGCCGGATTCGGCGCGAACTGCGGATAGGATTTCAGCAACTCGTACAGCCACAGCGTGCGCTGGTAGCAGGCGGGCATCGCCGCCAGGCGCGCATCGAATTGCATCGCCGCCGACACCACGTACGGCAGGCGCCGGTACACATTGCCGCCCAGGCGCTGCATCCACACCTTGGCCTGCTCGATGAAATCTTTTTCACCCAGCAGCATCGCCCCGCCCAGCCCACCGATGCCTTTGTAAAACGACACGTACACCGAAGCAAAGCCGGCCGCGATCTCCCGCAGCCCGTGGCCCGCGCTACCCCACGCTCCGCCCGCCGTTTCCCACAGCCGCGCGCCGTCCATGTGCAAATGAATATCGTGTTCCAGGCAATGCGCCTTGATCGCTTCCAGCTCGTCCCACGCCGGTAGCTGCCCGCCGATCTCGCGCATCGGCAGCTCGTACAGCGCCGCCGCCAACGGATCGGCGATCGCATGCAGGTCGGCGTGCGTCCACGGCCGGAAGGGATCGCCCACCTGCAATACCTGGAAGTGGTCCAGCAACTGGTAGTTGCTGCGCTCGTGCTTCAGGATATGCGCGCTCGGGTGCAACGCCACCAATTTGTTGCCGCGCGCCTCGCAGGCAAGCCGCAGCGCCACCGCCTGGCTCAGGGTGCCGGTGATGCAAAACACCGCCGCCTCCATGCCGAGCAGGTTCGCCACTTTCTTCTCGAACGCCTGGATGAACTCGCCTTCGCCGTAGGCGTCGTGGCCGACGCCGTTTTTCTCGCTCCACTGCGCCATCGCCGCAAACGTTTCTGCAGGCGTCGGCAAGGCGTGGCCGGCCACGGAGAGTCGGCAGCTTTGGCGCAGGGTGGCGAGGTCGGCGGGGGTCAAATTTGGAGCTCCAGCAATCGACAAGGATGCTGGAATCTTACCGTATCGCCTCGCGTTCAGACGCCGGTCAGTCGAGGCGCCGGGGACGGCGCCCCAGCGTTCACGGCATCGTCAGCGCCGGCACGATGTGCTCGACCAGGAGCTTGCGGGTGATCTGGTGCGGGCCGCGCACCTTGAAATTGGTGGTGGTGATCACCACCACCGCATCGAGCTTGGGGAAGAGTTGCACGGTATTGCCGCCGGCGCCGTTCATCGCATAGGTGGCGTAGGGTTCCGCGCCGACGGAGAATTCCTGCAGCCACCACAGGTAACCATACTTGCTGGCATCGTCGATTTGCGCCTTGGGCGCCAGCGATTGCTGCACCCAGGCGGCCGGCACGACTTGATTGTCGTTCCAGCGCCCCTGGTTCATATAGAGCTGGCCCAGCTTGAGGAGATCGCGACTGGTGAGCCCCAGCCCGCCACCGGTCATCGGGATGCCCAGCGGCAGGTACTGCCACGCGGTTTTGCGAATGCCGAGAGGCTGGAACAGTTTCCGGTTCGCATAGTCCGCCAGCGGCTCCTTCACCGCACCCTGCAAGGCCGCGCCCAGGGTGGTGACGCCCGCCGTGCAATAGCTGAACGCGCGGCCGTAGGGCGAATCCTTGGGCGGCTTGGCCCAGGAAGCGAAGCCGCGTATCGGCAGTTCCCAGAAAAACCCCACCCAGTCTTCGAGGAGATACATGCGCTCCTCGTTGCCGCGCGACCAGTCTTCCCAGTCGTTGCATTCCAGTGGCCCGCTCATGGTCAGCACGTCCTCGAAGGTGATCCTGGCCTTGCGCGGCTCGGCCACACCGAATTTTTGGTAGGCCGGCAGGTAGTCCAGCAGGGCATCGCTCACGCCCTTGACGCGGCCGTCGGCGATGGCGATGCCGGTCAGCATGCCGGCAACGGTCTTGGTGGCCGAGCGAGTGTTGCGCAGGCCCTCCGACCCGTCGGCGTCGAAATATTTTTCATACACCAGCTTGCCACCGCGCGCGATCGAGACACTGGTGATCGCCTCGAATTTTTTGGCGACGATCGCCTCTTCCATCGTCGTCAGGCGCGCGCGCGACAGGCCGGCGGATTCGGGGCTGGCAGTAGTCCAGTCCTGCGCGAAGCAGGGGCCGATGGCGGCGGCGATCAGCAGGATGGCGTAAAGGATTTTTCTCATGGCAGTTTCAGCGAAGAAGGGTGACCCGGCGAGTGTACGCACGGCCAATTGCGCCCGTCTTGTACGCACGCAACCTGCCGATCAGGCCAGGGACAGCCGATACTGTCCGGGCGAGATACCGTAAGACGCCGCGAACGCGCGCGATAGATGCGCCTGGTCGAAGTATCCGCATTGCAGGGCAATGGCGGCGAGCGGCTGGCGGGTGGACGCGATCAGGGCCGCCGCGCGCTCCAGCCGGCAGCGGCGCAGATACTCCCCCGGCGAGCAGCGGTAGTGACGCCGGAACGCCCGTGCCAGATAGACCGGGTGCACGCCTTGCGCTGCGGCCAGATCGCCGAGGCGCAGCGAGGCATCGCTGCTCACGGCCGTGTCGCGCAACTGCTCGCGTACCCGCGAGAGCCACGGCGGCTGGATGCGCCCGGCGTCGCGCGCATGCCGTGCCGCCATTGTGGCAAAAGCGGCAGTGAATTCCGCCGCGAGGCAATCGATGTCCATTTCATTGGCCCCGGGCGAAGCAAACAAACCCCGCGCGCCGGCCGCCAGGCCGCGCGTCGCATCGCCATCGAGCACGCAGGCCCAGCCCGGCAGCTCCAGCGACGCAGTCAGGTGCTGCCAGGCGGCGGGGGCAATCCACAGGGAATAGAAGTGTGCGCGCGGCAAGTCCTGCCCCGCCGCGAAGCAATCGCGGTGCTGCGTCCCGGGCGGATTGAAAATGCATTGCAAGCCGCCCGCAGCCGAGGCGCCGTCGGCGTCGCTGCAATAGCGGCCCGCCGTGACCAATACAAAGTGCGCTTCCGCGTGCCTGTGCTCGACGATGTCGCGGGCGGGAACGGTCGGCACCACGCTGCTGGCGACGACATCGGCTCCGGTCCGGCAGCCGAGGCGGCGGCCCTGCACGTGGTTGGAACGCGTTCTCAGAATCGTGGGCATGGAGGCTTGCGGCCAACAAACAGTGTTGGCACGGCACGCTTCGGCGTGCCGTTCAGGGCGACGAACTCTGCCGCCAGCCTCGCGGTGGCGGCCGCGAACATTCCGGTCGCGCCGACGAAGTAAGCGGAGCGCTTGTCTTTTTGTGCGTCTGTGAAGTTCATGGAGTTGATGATTTCGGCGAGGAATGTATTTTCCAAGAATAATGCAACTTGGCCTCCATATTTGCCTTTGTGAACTATGACACTGTCCCTTGAAGAGATCCTCCAATCGACATCCGACGTGCTATTTCCGGCCGAATTGGGGGAGGCGCCGGTAACGATCGATAGCCGGGATTGCGATGGGGATACGCCACTTCATGTAATGGCTTGGCGAAGAGATGTTGGGAGTGCCCGCGTTTTGCTGGCGGCAGGCGCCATCGTCAACGCGATTGGCGACATGGGTTCAACACCGCTCCATGTCGCTATCGCGCAGGAAGACACTGCGATGATCGAATTGCTTCTTGAGGCCAGGGCGACTGTGACCAACACTTCCGAATTTGGAAGTACAGAGCTACAAGACGCCGAAAGAAAAGGGGGCGCGGTATGGAAGCTCGTCAAACAGGCATGGAAAAATGGTGTCTGAGACCATCTGTTTTCCATATCAACCGGGACGCCCGATGAATCGCCACTTCATTTCGTTTTTATTTCCGCTAATCCTTGCGGCCACAAGTCTTGGCGCATTCGCCGACGTTACGAATTCCGATGGGCTGTCGCTCAGCGAGCTGAAGCGTTTGGCCCAGCAAGGTGATGCCGTTGCCCAAAATGAACTTGGCGTGGCGTACAACAAGGGAGTTCGTGTACCGCAAGACTACGAAGTAGCGGTGACTTGGTACCGGAAAGCCGCGCTACAGGGGAATGCCGAGGGGCAGTACAACCTGGGAGTCATGTATCAAAAGGGATTAGGTGTAACTCAGGACTACAAGGAAGCCATCATCTGGTACCGAAAGGCAGCCGAACAAGACGACGCCGACGCTCAGTGGGTGCTCGGCGCCCTGTACAACGAAGGCCAAGGTGTGCCGCAGGATCACAAACAGGCCCTCAGTTGGTTCCGGAAGTCCGCGCGGCAAGGAAATCCCAATGCCGAAAATGCCTTGGGCGTGAAGTACGCATTGGGAGAAGGTGTTCCGAGAGACGACAAAACAGCTGTGGCTTGGTATCGGAAAGCTGCGGAACAGGGGAGTGCCGCAGCGCAAAACAACCTTGGCTTCATGTACATCCAAGGCCTGGGTGTCCCTAAGGATGACAATCAAGCCTTGGGCTGGTGGCGGAAATCCGCAGAACAGGGGTATGCCGACGCACAACTCAATCTCGGTCAAATGTCTGAAGAAGGCCGAGGCGTGCCTCAAGAATTCAAGGACGCGATGCACTGGTATCGTAAGGCCGCGGAACAGGGAAATGCGGCAGCGCAATACGCAGTCGCCACGATGTACGACCGGGGCCGCGGTGTAAAGCAAAGCGACAGCGAAGCTGAACTCTGGTACCGGAAGGCCGCCGAGCAGGGGAACGTGGATGCGCAATATAACCTGGGCTCGATGCACGCCAAGGGTCAGGGTATTCCCCGCAATGACAAGCAAGCGTTCTCGTGGTTTCAGAAGGCCGCGGAGCAGGGACACGCTCTCGCACAAAGCAATATCGGTGTCATGTACGCCGAAGGCCGGGGCGTGGCGCGGGACGACAAGTTGGCCGACTACTGGCTGCGAAAGGCCGTGGCGCAAGGCGCCGCTTCGGCACAGCACAATCTTGACGTCTTGCGTGCCAAGAGTCCGGCGGGAAAGAACGCAAGCAAGGACGCGCTAAAGCCTTAGTTGTACGGCGACCGCAAGCGGCCTCGTGACTGCCGCGGCTGCCGCGACAACGATCCAATCATGTGACAGCCGAAAAACGGCGGACCGAAGTCCGCCATTTTTGCCCATCACGTCCTGAAAGAAATCGTCACGGTCGCTGCCGTCGAACTGATTGGTCCGCATGCAGCAGTTCTTGAAATCTGCGGGCGGAGCCGCAGGGACAGAGGTCGTTGCGGCCCAGTTTCTCCAGCAATTCCTTGTCGCCGTGAACGATGCGTTGCCCGCCGATGGCTCGCTTCACGCGCGCTTCGGACGGGAATCCCTTCTTGCGTTTCTTAGTTGGCTCGAAACGAAAAGAGTTCTTGGAGTTGGTGCTTTTTCATGATGGCCTCCATGGGGTTGATCCGCCGGAGTAGCGGAGGGCGGATTCTACGCGAATCGCATAGAAGTGGATACATGGCGAATCCTGGATATAACATAGCCGCCCGTTTCCCTTCGCCATTACCGCAACCGCTCCGCGAGCAAAGCATAGACATCGTCGCGTGTAGTCACGGCCAGAATTGTGAGGCGGCGGCCTTTGTCGTCGACGTGATACACCAAACGAAACTGCGGCGTTGTGATCTTGATCTTGTAGAGATCGGCAGAGGCCGAGAGCGCGGCGCTTTTCACGCGCGGTTGCTCCAGCCGTTCGGCCAGCTTGGTTTTGAAGCGCTGCTTGACGCTGTTGTCGAGTCGCGCCCACTCCTTTGCCGCCATCGGATGAATGGCGAGCTGATACGGCATCAAAGGTCGGTGAGCGATACTGCCTTCGCCTTCTTCAGAGTAGGCAGGCGCTCCAGTGCGCGTTGTTGCGAGAGTTGGTCGGCTGCCAACTCCAGAAGATCGCCCATCATCTTCGGCGACACTACATACGCCACTGGGGCGTTATGGTTGAGGATGGCCACGGCGTCGCCGTCCGCCGCCTCGATCACCTTCATCGGCGCCTTGCGCAGCTCGCTGATCGCCACGCTGTACGAAGCGCGAAGTTGCTTGAGTTCCGCCATGATTTTCCGTCCGTAAATTTGCCCGATAATTTGTACTAAATATGGTAACAAATCTTGCGGGAAAAAGCCAGAGAATGGTGAGGCTTTGACAGTCGTTACCTCACCAAAACCGACTCCAGCCACTCGCAAACATCCCTCTGCTTCGCGCAGAGTTGCTTGCGCGTAAACGGCTCGCGCGCGGCCGAGCCGTGCAGATAGACGGAGCCGACCATCGCGAAATACTCGCCGGAGTTGGTCAGCATGTACGCCTTTGCCGGGAATGCGCCCGATTCCTTGGCGGCCGCATAAAAGCGCCGCACGTCCGCGTTCTGGTTGTGGCCCGGCAATTGCTGGTGGTGATAGGCGTGCAGCAACTCGTGCAGCAGGATGGGCCGGTCATCGAAGCGCTGTGCACCCAGGATCACCTGCCGCTTGTTTCCTGAATACAGCAGCGCAGCCTTGTTGGCTTCTACGACGATGGGTACGGCGCGGAAGAAGGCATGCGCCTTCTCGGTTGCCATGACCGCCTCGACGCCGTCGATCTGCCCTTTGAGCGATTCCACCGTCGCCGAATAGTCGGCGGAATCGGCGATGGCGGAGGCATCGATGGTGAAGCCGCGATAGGTGACGGTTTTTTCGTTGGGCGTGGGTGCGGCGTGGTTCATGGCGGAAGCCGCGGCCAAGACGTCGAACAGAAACCAATTGG
>CAZCKI010000108.1:0-9068 GCA_964498815.1 uncultured Burkholderiales bacterium | reverse complement strand
CACCCCGCGCCGCCTTGGTTTAATGACCCTGCCCCATTTCTGTACCGCCGTGTTTGAGCAGGACGTTGCCGTCGCTGTAGATGTGCACCAGCGCGCCGGCCTGATTGAACAATGTTGCGTTAAAGGAGATGCCGAACTTCACCGGCGTCATGGCGATGCCGCGCTTGATGATAGTACTGCCGGCATTGAACTTGGCCACTTCTGCACGACGCAGTCGATACGCGCTGCTGACTTCGAGTTGATCGGCGATGTCGTGAATGATGTTGTCCTCCACCACCATTTGGTAATGGGTGACGTTGCGCTCCTTGACGCCGTAGAAATTGTGGCGGCGCACGTCGAGCGGATCGCGCCCCAGTTTCCGCGCGATGTCGTCGATGATCCATTCGATGGCCATCATGCCCTGCGGCCCGCCGAAACCGCGAAAGGCGGTATTGGAGACGGTATGCGTTTTGCAGCGGTGCGAAACGAGCTGCAGGTGCTCCAGAAAGTACGCATTGTCGACGTGGCACATGGCGCGGTCGTTGACCGGGCCGGACAGGTCGGCCGAATAACCGCAGCGCGCGGCCAGCATCAGCGACAGGGCCAGGATGCGACCGCGGTCGTCGAAACCGACATCGTATTCGGCCAGGAAGTCGTGGCGCTTGCCGGTCATGATCATGTCGTCGTCGCGATCCATGCGCAGCTTGACGGTCCTGTCGGTTTTGGCGGCGATCACCGCCGCCGCGCAGGCGAGCAAGGCCGGCTGGCTTTCCTTGCCGCCGAAACCGCCTCCCATGCGCCGGCACTGCACCGAAACGTGGTGCGAATGCCGGCCCAGCGTGTGCGCCACCAGGTGCTGCACTTCGCTGGGGTGCTGGGTCGAGCTGATCACCTGCATGCCGCCGTCTTCCTGCGGGATGGCGACGGCGATCTGGCCTTCCAGATAAAAGTGATCCTGCCCGCCGATAGTGAGCGATCCCTGCAACCGGTGCGGCGCACCGTCCAGCCGCGACATCGGTTCGCCGCGCACGATGGTCTCGGTGGGCAGCACGAAACTTTGCGCGGCCAGCGCCGCGGGGATGTCGAGGATGGCGGGTAGTTCTTCGTAGTCCACCAGCGCCAGCCGCGCGGCGCGGCGCGCGGCATCAAAGGTGGTGGCGGCGACCGCGAACAGCGATTGCCCGGCGTACTCGACCAGCGCATTGGCGAAAATCGGATCGTCCTTCAACACCGGTGCGCAATTGTTGTCGCCGGGAATATCGGCGGCCGTGACCACCGCCACGACGCCGGGTGCTGCGCGCACGGCGGAAAGGTCCATGCGCACGATGCGACCGTGGGCGATGCGGCTTTGACCGAACGCGGCATGCAAGGTATCCGCCGGCAGCGGGATGTCGTCGGCGTAGGTGGCGCGGCCGCTGACGTGCAGGTGTGCGCTTTCGTGGCGCAGGTCGCTGCCGCTGACGGTGGTGGCTGTGGGGGAGCGGTCGTTCATGACCGGTCAGTCCGCCGCCAGGGTACTGTCATACACCCGCAGGGGCGTATCGGTCCCGGCGTGCTCGGTGTAAAAGCGCAGCAGCAAATTGCCGGCCACCCGCAGGCGGTATTCGGCACTGGCGCGCATATCTGCGAGCGGTTGAAAATCCTCGCCAAGCTGGGCAACGGCGGAAGCAATGCTGTCGCGAGACCAGGGCTTGCCGATCAACGCGGCCTCGGTGTGCGCGGCACTCTTCGGGATGGCGGCCATGCCACCGTAGGCGATGCGTGCGCTTGCTATGCGACCCTCCACAACCTCGAAGGCATAGCCCGCACAGACAGCGGAAATGTCCTGGTCGTAGCGCTTGGAAATCTTGTAGCTCGCGACCAGGAGGCCGGCTACCGGCAAGGGCACGCTCACCGACTGCACGAATTCTCCCCGCGCCAAGGCCTTCTTCTGGTAATCGAGGTAGAGATCCCCCAGCGCTATCGTGCGGGTCTTGTCGCCGCAGCGCAATTGCAAACTCGCCCCCAGCGCGATCAGGATCGGCATGGCGTCGCCGATCGGCGAGCCGTTGGCGATGTTGCCGCACAGCGTTCCCGAATTGCGGATCGGTACCGAGGCGAAGCGGTCGGCCAGCTCCGCCAGCATTGGATAATGGGCAACGATGGCCGCGAATGCCTCGGCGAGACTGATGCCGGCGCCAATCTCCAGCGTCTTCGCGGTGATGGCCATGGTGTTCAGCGAGGCGACCTCACCCAGGTAGATGATCGGTGGCAGATCTCGCAATTGCTTGGTGACCCACAAGCCGATATCGGTGCCACCTGCCAGCAACAAGGATTGCGGCTGCTCCGCGTACCGTGTCGCCAATTCGTCGACGGTCAGCGGCGCATAAAAACCCGGACTTGCGGAAAGCTGCAGGCCGGCCTCGCGTTGCAGCGATTGCAATTGCAGCGTTCGCGCCTCGCTGTGGGCGTCGTCCCGACTCCAGATTGCCGGCTCCGGGTAATCGCCCATCCGCGCGGCAGCCTCGAGGATGGGTCGATAGCCGGTGCAGCGGCAAAGATTTCCGGACAGCGCTTCCACCGCCTGCTCGCGCGACAAGCGCGGATGCTGTAAATACTGTGCAAATAAGGACATGACGAAGCCGGGTGTGCAAAAGCCGCACTGGGAGCCGTGGCAATCCATCATGGCGCGCTGCACCGGGTGCAGCTTGCCGTCGGCATCCTGCAGGCTCTCGGCGGTAACCACGATCGCTCCGTCTATCGTCGGCAGGAAGCGGATGCAGGCGTTGACCGCGCGGTATTCGATACTGTCGCCGTGCAGTTCGCCGATCACCGTGGTACAGGCGCCGCAGTCGCCTTCGGCGCAGCCTTCCTTGGCGCCGCAGCGGCCGAGCGTGTCGCGCAAATACTGCAGCAGGGTGGTGGTGGGGGCGACATCGTGGGCGGTGACGATCTCACCGTCGAGAACGAAGCGTACGGCGGGTGGATTGGGCTGACGATCGCCGCTCATTCAGCTTCCGCGATAAGTGGAATAGCTCCACGGCGAAACCAGCAACGGCACGTGATAGTGCGCGCCGGCATCGGCGATGCCGAATTGCAGTACCACGACCGACAGGAACGGCGGTTCGGGAAGCACCGTTCCGCGCCCGCGAAAATAGTCGGCGACGTGGAACAGCAGCTGATACTCGCCCTTGACCAGGGCGGGGCCTTCCAGCAAGGGGCTATCGCAACGGCCATCGGCATTGGTCACGCCGCTCAGCAGCGTTTGCGGTACGGCGCCGACGCGCAGCAATTCGAATTTCACGCCGGCGGCGGGCCGGCCTGCTGCGGTATCGAGTACGTGTGTGGTCAGTTTTCCCATGGAGTCCGGTACATTGTAGCTTGCAATTATTGTATACACTCCACTGGTGGCAGAGTGCGGAATCGCTGTTGCGCCGTGCCAAGCCGCCTAATGTTCCTCCTGCCATGGCCCCAACATGACGCACGCTTTCCCCCCCTTCGAACCCGGCTACCCGCGCGACCTGGTGGGCTATGGCGCCCATCCGCCTGATCCGGCATGGCCGGGTGAGGCGCGAATTGCCTTGCAATTCGTGCTGAACTACGAAGAAGGCGGCGAAAACTGCGTGCTGCACGGGGATGCCGCTGCCGAGACGTTTCTCTCCGAAATCGTCGGCGCGGCGCCGTACCTGAACGCGCGCCATCTGAGCATGGAGTCGCTGTACGAATACGGCAGCCGCGCCGGCGTCTGGCGCATCCTGCGCCTGTTTGCCGAACGCAAATTGCCGCTGACCGTATTCGGCGTGGCGATGGCGCTGGCGAGGAATCCCGACGTCGCCAACGCCATGCAGGAAGGCGGCCATGAAATCGCCAGCCACGGCTGGCGCTGGATCAACTACCACGGTGTCGATGAGGCGGTCGAGCGTGAACACATCGCGCTGGCGGTCAAAACGATCCGCGATCTGACCGGGGCCGCGCCGCAAGGCTGGTACACCGGCCGTACCAGCGAGAATACGCGCCGGCTGGTGGTGGAGCACGGCGGCTTTGTCTACGACGCCGACTCCTACAGCGACGACCTGCCCTACTGGGAAACCGTTAGCGGCAAGCCGCACCTGGTGGTGCCCTATACGCTCGACACCAACGATATGCGCTTTGCCACGACACAGGGTTTCAATAGCGGCGAACAATTCTTTGCCTATCTGCGCGACGCCTTCGACGTGTTGTACGCGGAGGGTGAAACGGCGCCGAAAATGCTGTCGATCGGCCTACACTGCCGTCTGATCGGCCGCCCCGCCCGCCTGGCGGCGCTGTCGCACTTTCTCGATTACGTGCAAAAGTTCGAGCGGGTGTGGATCTGCCGGCGCATCGATATCGCCGAGCATTGGCAAAAGGTACATCCTTACCAAGTTCCGGCATGATGCGTCTCCAGCAACTGAATGCACTCGACGCGATGGGTTTCGTGGCGCAGTTGGGTGGCATCTACGAACACTCGCCCTGGATCGCCGATCGTGCCTGGCCGCTGCGCCCCTTTGCCTCGGTGGCGGCCTTGCACGCAGCCATGTACAACGTGTTGATGTCGGCCAACCGGGAGAATCAACTCGAATTGATACGCGCCCACCCGGAACTGGCGGGGAAGCTGGCCACCGCCCAACTCACCGAGGCTTCGCGCGGCGAACAGGCCTCAGCCGGCCTGGACCGGTGTACGGCCGAGGAGCGCTCGCAACTTCAGGCGCTCAACCAGCGCTACCGCGAAAAATTCGACTTCCCCTTCATCGTCGCGGTGCGCGGCCTCAACTGGAGCGACATCATCGCCCGGGTGACGCAGCGGCTGGACAACGATCGCGATCGCGAAATCGCCACGGCGCTGGCGGAAATCGGCCGCATCGCGCAGTTCCGCCTGGCCGACGCCGTGCAGGAATGACCCGCGCCGCGCCTGCTAAGATGTCGCCATGAAATTTGGCGACAGAATTCTCGAACGGGCGGAAACCCTGGCCCGGTTCAGTGAACAGGCCGATGGCGTCACGCGCACCTATCTCACGCCGCAACATCGCGAGGCGGGCGAACACATCCTCGGCTGGATGATGGATGCCGGCATGGAGGCCGGATTCGACGCGCTCGGCAATGTGGTCGGCCGCTACGGCGGTGCCGCGCCGGATGCGCCGGTGCTGATGACCGGTTCGCATATGGACAGCGTCGTCGACGCCGGCAAGTACGACGGTGTATTCGGCATTCTCACCGCCATCGAATGCGTGGCCGATTTGCACGCGCGCGGCAAGCGTCTGCCCTGCGCGCTGGAGGTGATCGCCTTCGGCGACGAAGAGGGCGTGCGCTTCGGCGTGACCCTGATCGGCAGCAAGGCGCTGGCAGGGTCGTTCGATCCGGCCTGGCTGGACCAGCGCGACGCGAATGGGGTGAGCCTGCGTGAAGCGGTCGCGGCGTTCGGCGGCGACGTGAACGGCATCGCTTCGCTGCAACGCGATCCGGCCAAGGTGGCCGCCTTTGTCGAATCGCACATCGAGCAGGGACCGGTCCTGCTCAACGAAGGCCTGGCGGTCGGCGTGGTGACTTCCATTGCCGGCGCGACCCGCGTGCGAGTGATCGTGGAGGGTCTCGCCGGTCATGCCGGCACCGTGCCGATGCCCGGCCGCCGCGATGCGCTGGCGGCGGCCAGCGAAATGGTGTTGGCGGTCGAAGCGCATTGCGCGGCGCGGGCCGAGACGCTGGTGGGCACGGTCGGCAAGCTCACTGTTGCCGGCGGCGGTGCGACCAATGTGATCCCGGGAGAAGTCGAGTTCACGATCGATTTGCGCTCGGGCAACGACGCACTGCGCCTTGCAGCACTTTCAGAATTGGAAGCGCTGTGCCGTGCCGTCGCCGCCAGGAGAAACGTTGCACTGACCTGGGAGCCGTTCTTCCATCTTTCCGCAGCACCTTGCGATGCCCGCATCCAGGCGCAGTTTGCCGACAGCGTGCGAGGTGAAGGCGCTGTCGTGCGTCACCTGCCGAGCGGCGCCGGGCACGATGCCATGGTCTTCGCCGGCAAGGTACCGATCGGCATGCTGTTCGTGCGCTGCGGCAATGGCGGCATCAGCCACAATCCCCTGGAAACTATGACCGCCGAGGATGCGGGCACGGCGACCGCCGTGCTGCTGCGCTTCCTGGAAAATTTCAAGACCTAGATCAACGCCATGGATGCCACCCGCTACGACCGCCTGAACGCGGAAATCGACGCACACCACCCGCAAGCCATAGCCTTCCTGCGCGAGCTGGTACGCGTGCCCACCGATACGCCGCCCGGCAACAACGCCCCGCACGCCGAGCGTACCGCGCAATTGCTGGAAGCGATGGGCTACAGCGTCGAGCGCCACGCGGTGCCGCAGGCGCTGGCGCACGAGCACGGCCTGCAAAGCGTCACCAACCTGATCGTGCGCCATCGCTTCGGCGACGGCCCCACCGTTGCGCTCAATGCGCACGGCGACGTGGTGCCGCCGGGCGAGGGCTGGACCCAGCCGCCGTACGAGGGGGTGGTGATTGACGGGCAGATGTACGGGCGCGGCGTGGCGGTATCGAAGTCGGACTTCGCCACCTATGTGTTTGCGCTGAAAGCGCTCAAGACCTTGCACGCCCAGGGCGCGGCCTTGAAGGGCGCCGTGGAGCTGCATTTCACTTACGACGAGGAGATGGGCGGAGCGGTCGGCCCGGGTTGGTTGCTCGCGCAAAAACTCACCAAGCCCGACTTCGCCATCTGCGCCAGTTTTTCCTACGCCATCGTCACCGCGCACAACGGCGCCCTGCATCTGGAAGTCACGGTGCACGGCAAGTCCGCGCACGCGGCGCAGCCGGAAACCGGCATCGATGCCCTACGCGCGGCGGTCGGCATGCTGAATGCCTTGTACGCACATCAGCCACAACTGAAATCGATCACCTCCCAAGTCACCGGCATTTCCCATCCCACGCTCAACATCGGCCGTATCGATGGCGGCACCAATACCAACGTCGTTCCCGGCAAGGTGGTGTTCAAGCTCGACCGGCGCATGATCCCGGAAGAAAATCCTGCCGATGTCGAGGCGGGATTGCGCGCCCTGCTTGAACAAGCCGCAGCACAATTTCCCGGCATCCGCATCGAAATACGACGCCTGTTGCTGGCGCATGCGCTGAAGCCCCTGCCCGGCCACGAAAAGCTGGTGACGGCTTTGCAAACCTACGGCGAGCGCGTGTTCGGCGAAGCCATTCCCGCCACCGGTACACCGCTGTACGCCGACGCGCGCCTATACGCCGAAGCCGGCATCCCCACCGTCATGTACGGCGCCGGTCCCCGCACGCTGCTCGAGTCCGGCGCCAAACGCGCCGACGAACACGTTGCGCTGGAAGACCTGCGGCGCGCCACCAAAGTCATTGCCAACAGCCTCGCCGACCTTTTCGCCTAGCGGCTGCGCGCTGACCGCGTTATGCTGGCCCCATAATTGCTTAGAGATGGGCCATGGATCTCTCGGAAGTGAGGCAAGCCGCAGGTCAATCGGGCTGGGACGCGAAGCTCTCGCTGGCCTACGCCCACCGGGACGGGCGCACGGTGCTGGCGCGGCGCGAACACCTGGGACCGCTGCGCGTGCAGCGGAACCTCTATCCGGAAGGGGCGCACACCTGCCACTCGATCGTGTTGCATCCCCCCGGCGGGATTGCCGGCGGCGATGTGCTCGCCATCGATATCGAAGTGGGCACCGATGCGGCAGCGTTGCTAACCACCCCCGGTGCCGGCAAGTGGTACCGCTCCGCCGGACTTCCGGCCAGCCAGGCATTGCAATTCGACATAGGCAAGAACGCGTCGCTGGAATGGCTGCCACAGGAAACCATCCTGTTCGACGGCGCGGACGCGAAATTGCAGAGCCGCGTGCGGTTGGCAAGTGGCAGCCTCTATCTCGGTTGGGAAATCCTTTGCTTCGGCAGGCAAGCCAGCGGCGAGCGTTTTGCCACCGGGCGCATCCGACTCGACAACGAAATCTGGCGGGACGATCGCTGCCTGTGGCGGGAACGCGGTGGCCTTAGCGGCGGCGACCCCCTGTTCGATTCGCCCATCGGTCTTGCCGGGCGAAAAATCTCTGCGACGCTAGTGGCAGCCGGCCACGACGTCTCGCCACAGGTGCTTGCGGCGTGCCGCGAAGTTGCCGCCGGCGACGACGCACAAGCCGGCATCACCCGTTTCCCGGACGTCCTGATCGCGCGCTGGCTGGGTGACGACAGCGAGGAGGCAAAGCGCTACCTGATTGCGTTGTGGACTTTGCTGCGTCCAGCAATGCGCAAGCTGCCGGCCGATCCGCCGCGCATTTGGGCTACCTGAGACAATCGTATGGAACTCACCCCCCGCGAAAAAGACAAGCTGTTGATTTTCACCGCCGCGCTGCTGGCGGAGCGGCGCAAGGCGCGCGGCCTGAAACTCAACTATCCGGAGGCGGTGGCATTCATCACGGCGGCGATTCTGGAGGGCGCGCGCGACGGCAAGACGGTGGCCGAGCTGATGAGTTTCGGTACGAGCGTCCTTACGCGCGAGGAGGTGATGGAAGGCGTGCCGGAAATGATCCCCGACATCCAGGTGGAGGCCACCTTTCCCGACGGCACCAAGCTGGTCACCGTGCATCACCCCATCGTATAGAGGCCGCCATGATTCCCGGAGAGATGAAAGTCAAGGCGGGCGACATCGAACTGAACCAGGGCCGGCGTACCGTCAAGCTCAAGGTGGCCAATGGCGGCGACCGCCCCATCCAGGTGGGTTCGCACTACCATTTCTTCGAGACCAACGATGCCCTGCGCTTCGACCGCAAGCTGGCCTACGGCATGCGCCTCAATATCGCCGCCGGCACCGCCGTGCGCTTCGAGCCGGGCCAAAGCCGTACCGTGGAACTGGTGGCGCTGGCGGGGGACCGCATCGTGTACGGATTCCAGGGCAAGGTGATGGGGGCGCTCACATGAAAATCGCGCGCCAGGCCTACGCGGAGATGTTTGGCCCCACTACCGGTGACCGCCTGCGCCTCGCCGACACCGAGCTGTGGATCGAGGTGGAAAAGGACTTTACGACCTACGGCGAAGAAGTGAAATTCGGCGGCGGCAAGCTGATCCGC
>CAZCKI010000107.1:1015-9070 GCA_964498815.1 uncultured Burkholderiales bacterium | reverse complement strand
GCATGACCATACAGCCCATCATCGAGCACCCCAAGTCGCTCAAGATCGCGCCGGAACTGATGCAATACAACACGGTGAAGCACGTCGTGTTCGGCATCCACGATTTCTCGAAAGCGATGGGCATACAGATCACGCCGCGCCACTGGACCGAGGAACTGGCGTACTTCATGAACCAGGTGCTGTTCGAGGCGCGCATCGCCGGCAAGGGCGTGATCGGCGGCGTGGAGACGCTGATCGGCCAGGGCATGATGCCCGAGAACTTTGTCGAACCGGACGACGTGCGCCGCTGGCTGGACCTGCACGGCGACGAGGAATCGCGGGTGGTCTACAAGCACGCCTGCGAGGAAGCCGCCATGGGCATGACCGGCAAGCAGGTGATCCATCCCTCGCACATCCATCCCTGCAAAGTCGCCTACACCCCCTCGCCCACCGACACCGGCACCAAGATCGCCATCCTCAAGGCCGCCATCGAAGCCGATGCGCTGCTCGGCGGCGCCATCAAGTTCAACGGCGAAATGCTCGACCCGCCGATGTTCGGCAAGGCCCTGCAAACGCTATTGCGCGCGCACGCCTTGCACGCCCTCTCCGACACCGACACCCAATTCGCCATCGAAGTCTTGAAGAAACTGCCGGCGCAGGTCGTTCGCGAAAACTGGCCGTATGGCGTCATTTTATGATGCGGGGTTGGGGGTTAGGGGCTGGGGACTGGGGGAGCAGATCATCATTGTTTCCTCTTTGCCCTGCGCCGCCGCTTGCATCGCCTGCCAACCTCAAACAACGACCCCAACCCCCAGCCCCTAGCCCCCAGTCCCGATCCTCAACCCCCTGAACGCCAAAGCCAACTTCCCACCCTTCCCCGCCTGGACCTGGCAGGTGCCGCAGTTTTTCAATATCGGCGTCGCCTGTACCGATGCGCACCTCGGCACCGAGGTCGAGGACCGCATCGCCATGATCGTCGAGGACGACGAGCTCGGCACGGTGCAGGCGAGCTACGCGGAACTCGCCCAGCGCACCAGCCAGTTTGCGCAGTTGCTTCGCAAACACCACATCGCGCCCGGCGAGCGGGTGCTGATCCGGCTGCCCAACGGTCTCGATTATCCGACCGCGTTCCTGGGCGCGATGAAGGCGGGCTGCATCGCGGTGCCGACCTCGACGCTCCTGACCGTGGAAGAAGTGATCTATCTGGCCAAGGACTCGGGGGCCGCGGTAATCACGCTCGACCACGCCACCTGGCAGGCGCTGGCGCCGCGCGCAGCCGAGATGCCTGCACTGCGGCTGGCGCTGCTGTCCGGCGAGGGGCGCATGGTGGAGTCCGCCGTGCCTGTGCATAAGCTCGGCGCTGCGCTGCGCGAAATCACTGCCTTTTCCGCCCCGCACGCCACGCGTGCAGACGATCCCGCGTACCTGATCTACACCTCCGGCACCACCGGCTATCCGAAAGGCGTGCTGCATGCGCAACGCGCCCTGATCGGCCGCGAACCCGCGTCCGAGTACTGGTTTCATTTCGACACCAAACAGGTCGACCGCATCCTGCACTCGGGAAAATTCAACTGGACCTATGTGCTCGGTTCCGGCCTGATGGATCCCTTGTATCGCGGCAAGACCGTCATCGTGCACGAGGGCAAGAACGACGCAAACCTGTGGCCGCGATTGATCGCCAAGCACGCCGCTACCATCTTCATCGGCGTGCCGACCATCTACCGGCAGATCGTGCAGAAAACCAGCGCCACTGCCGCCGATTTGCCGAGCCTGCGATTTTGCATGTCGGCCGGCGAACACCTGTCCGACGATATGCTCACCGCCTGGCGCGAGCGCTTCCGCATGGACATCTTCGAAGCGGTCGGCATGAGCGAGTTTTCGTATTACCTTTCACAGTCGGTGCACCGGCCGATTCGCGCCGGTTCGGCAGGCTTCGCCCAGCCGGGTCACGATATCAAGTTGCTCGACCCCGACACCGGCATGGAGGTCGCGCGTGGCGAGGAAGGCATGATCGCCATACCCGAATCCGACCCGGGGCTGTTCCTGCGCTACTGGAACCTGCCGGAAGAGACCGCCAAACTCAAGCACGACGGCTACTTTTTCTCCGGCGACTACGCGCGCATCGACGCCGAAGGCTACCTCTGGTTCCTGGGACGGCGCGACGACATCATCAAGAGCTTCGGCTACCGGGTATCGCCGTATGAAGTGGAGCGAGTCCTGAAATCGCATCCGGCGGTCGCCGATTGCGCCTGCGTAGGCGAAGTGATCGACCAGGACAAGCTGATCGTGGCGGCGTACATCATCGCCAAACCCGGCAGCCACGTCGACGCCGCCGAACTGTACCGGTTCGGACAGACCCAGCTCGCCGCCTACAAGGCCCCCAAACGCGTCTATCTCGCCGCGGATTTTCCTCGTACCAGGAATGGTAAAATTCTGCGTCGGGAAATCAGTCCGTCGATCGCCGTTTCTTCGTCCTGATCGCGGCAACCGAACGGTAGGTGCAGGACAGGATGCATCCCTCGCGGACTCGTTCCACGAGGGTTTTCCATTTGTGAGGCGGCGCAACAACGATGAACACCGAACCCCGGAAGCCTGTGCTGAAGCCGCTGCCCAGACTTATTTTCATGAGCCGCTGGTTGCAATTGCCGCTCTATTTCGGCTTGATTGTCGTGCAGGCGATATACGTATATCGCTTCCTGGCCGAATTGGCCCACCTCATCGATGGCGTGTTCGGCTCCGGCGCGCGCTTTTCCGAAGCCGAAGTCATGCTGATGGTGCTGGGGCTGATCGACGTGGTGATGATTTCCAACCTGCTCATCATGGTGATCGTCGGCGGCTACGAGACCTTCATCGCCCGCATGCATCTGGAGGACCATCCGGACCACCCGGACTGGCTGTCGCACGTCAACGCCTCGGTGCTGAAGGTAAAGCTTTCCACCGCCATCATCAGCATTTCGTCGATTCACCTGCTCGGCTCCTTCATCAACGCCGACAAGCTCTCCGACCACACCCTGCTGTGGCAAGTCGCCATCCAGATCGTCTTCATCCTCTCCGCGCTGTCGATCGCGTGGATCGACCGCATCATGGGCACGCGCCCCGACTGATGCGCGCAGTACTCACCAGGAACTTTCCATGACCACCATCCGCCAGGAAGACTTCATCGCATCGGTCGCCGATGCCTTCCAGTACATCAGCTACTACCACCCGGTCGATTACATCCAGGCGCTGCACGAGGCTTATCTGAAAGAAGAGTCGCCGGCCGCCAAGGACGCGATGGCGCAGATCCTCATCAACTCGCGCATGGCCGCCGAAGGCCACCGGCCGATCTGCCAGGACACCGGCATTTGCATCGCCTTCATCCGCGTCGGCATGGACGTACGCTGGGACGCGAAAATGTCGCTGGAGCAAATGGTCAACGAGGGCGTGCGCCGGGCCTACACCAATGCCGACAATCCGCTGCGCGGTTCGATGCTGACCGACCCGGACGGCAAGCGCAAAAATACGGGGGACAACACCCCCGGCGTCACCCACGTCGAACTGGTGCCGGGCGACAAGGTGGAGGTGGTGGTCGCGGCAAAGGGCGGTGGCTCGGAAAACAAATCGCGCTTTGCCATGCTGCTGCCTTCCGATTCCATCGTCGATTGGGTACTCAAGGAAGTGCCGACCATGGGTGCCGACTGGTGTCCGCCCGGCATTCTGTCGCTGGGCATCGGCGGCTCGCCGGAAAAGGCCATGCTGATGGCGAAGTGGGCGATGATGGAACCTTTCAATATCCACCAGCTGCAGGCGCGCGGACCGGCCAATCGCGCCGAGGAGCTGCGCCTGGAGATTTTCGAGAAAGTGAATGCGCTCGGCATCGGCGCGCAGGGTCTCGGTGGCCTTTCCACTGTGCTCGACGTCAAGGTCACCGATTACCCTACCCATGCCGCTTCCAAGCCGGTCGCCATGCTGCCCAACTGCGCCGCCACCCGCCACGCGCACTTTGTGCTGGACGGCTCCGGCCCCGCCCATCTCGAGCCGCCGTCGCTGGAAGACTGGCCGAAACTCGCGCTCGATTTCAAGGCTAGCCGCCGCGTCAACGTCGACGGCATTACCAAGGCCGACATTGCCACCTGGAAGTCGGGCGAAACGCTGCTGCTGACCGGCAAGATCCTCACCGGTCGCGACGCCGCACACAAGCGACTGGTGGAGATGATCGCCAAGGGCGAACAGTTGCCGGTAGATTTCACCAACCGCTTCATCTATTACGTCGGTCCGGTCAATGCGGTGCGCGACGAAGCCGTCGGCCCGGCCGGCCCCACCACCTCCTCGCGCATGGACCGGTTCGTGCGCACCATGCTGGAACAAGCCGGCCTGATCGGCATGATCGGCAAGTCCGAGCGCAAGGAGCAGGCGATCGCCGCGATCAAGGACAATGGCGCCGTCTATTGCATCGCCGTCGGCGGTGCTGCCTACCTAGTGTCGAAGGCCATCAAATCGTCGAAATTGATCGCCTTCGGCGACCTCGGCATGGAAGCCATTTACGAATTCGACGTAAAGGACATGCCGGTCACGGTGGCGGTCGACGCTACCGGCACCTCGGTACACAAGACCGGACCCGCCGCATGGCAGGCCAAGATCGGCAAAATCCCGGTGGTGGCTGCCTGATGTCATTACGAATTAGCCTGATCGACGGCTCGCAAGGCTACCGGCGTATCCTCGGCGCCTTTATCCACGACCGCTGGCCCGACGCCAAGATCGAGGACATCGATCCCTTTTCGCAGACCATGCGCGGCGCCGGCCTGGCCTTCGGCGGCGCGAGCGACCTCATCATCCTCGGCGGCATCGGCACCCGCGCCGAAGCGATGACGGCGCTGGAGCGTATCGGTAAACGCAATATCCCGGTGATCCTGCTGGTCTCGCACGAGATGCAGCCCGAGTCGGCCGCGCTGATCGAAGCGGGCGCTGCCGCCGTGCTGATCAAGGACGCGCTGTCGCGCGCGACGCTGCTCAATGCGATCGCACGCGCCACCAGTGAAGCCGACGAGCTGTTGCCGGCCAGCGGTTTCGGCCAATACGAGTTCGCCATCGATGGCGAACGCCACGTGGTCGGCATCGAGCACTACCAGGAGGCGGGCACGCTCGCTTCCACCGCCATGTCCAAGCTGTTCCTGGCGCGGCGCACCGGCGACGACCAGCGCGCGGTGGTCAAGATCGCGCACTCCTGGCCGTACCATAACGATGTGGTCGCGCAATATTTTTGCGACCGCTACGGCTTCTTTTCCGCCATGAACGGCAACGGCGTCACCCAGTATCTCGATGCCGGCATCGCCGGGCCCTGGCCCTACGTGGTGATCGAGCACCTCCCCGGCGGTGACCTGCGGCAACGCATGACGGCCGCGGGGGTGGCAAATACGGCCCCGCTCGAGGCGTTGCGGCTGCTGGTGCCGCTCGCCAAAACGCTCACGCACATTCACGAAGGCGGCTTCGTGCACCTCGACGTGAAACCCGAAAACATCATGTATCGCGCCGATAGCGAACTGGTGCTGATCGATTACAACATCTCGACCCGCATCGGCGAAGTCGCGCGCGACCGCGTCACCAACGACATCCTCGGCTCACCCGATTACATGAGCCCCGAGCAGGGCCAGGGACTGCCGGTAGACGGCCGCAGCGATCTCTACAGCATCGGTGTGATCCTTTACGAAATGCTGGCGGGCGAGCGGCCCTACCTCGCCAAGAATTCGGCCGAACTGATTTTCAAGCACATCCACGACGAAATCCCGTTGCTGCCCAAGGCGGTGCGCGAGTTCCAGCCGCTGGTCGATTCGCTGATGGCGAAACACGCCGACGAGCGCATATCCAGCGGCGCGGAACTGGTGCAATCGCTGCACGCCTGTCTCGGCTCCGCCGAGGCCTGAGTCCCGCCCGCCGCCATGTACGACGCGAGTCCCTGCGTCCGCCCCTCCACCGCGCCCGCCCGATGAATCCACTCCTGCACGGCTCCGCCGATTCCTTGTTGCTGGCGCGCGCCGCACAATCGGGCGCTGTCTCACCGGCAGCGCCGCTCTTTATCCTCGCCGCCTCGGCGCAGGAAGCCGAGCGTCTCGCCGCCGAAATCGCCTGGTTCGCGCCAACGCTACGCGTGCATCGCCTGCCCGACTGGGAGACTCTTCCCTACGATCATTTCTCGCCGCACGCGGACCTGGTTTCGGAGCGCCTGTCGACCTTGCACCAGTTCGCACAGGGCGCCTTCGACATCGGCATCGTCCCGGTCACCACCGCGATGACGCGCCTGTGCCCGCGCGAATACCTGTCCGGGCGTTCGTTCTTCCTGCAGACCAAAACGCGCCTCGACGTCGAGCGACTCAAGAACGATCTCGCCTTCGCCGGCTACCACCACACCACGCAGGTGATGGCGCCGGGCGAATTCGCGGTGCGCGGCGGCCTCATCGACCTGTTTCCGATGGGTAGCACGGTGCCGTATCGCATCGATTTGTTCGGCGAGGAAATCGATGCGATCCGCACCTTCGACGTCGACACCCAGCGCAGCATCTACCCGGTCAAGGAAATCCGCCTGCTGCCGGCGCGCGAATTTCCGCTCGACAAGGAAGGCCAGCACCGCTTCCGCGAGGCGTTTCGCGACCGCTTCGAAGGCGATCCTTCCAAGAGCCGTTTGTACAAGGATGTCTCTTCCGGCCTGGCGCCGCCCGGCATCGAATACCTGCTGCCCTTGTTCTTCGAGGCCACCGCGACCGTGTTCGAATACCTGCCGGCCGGCGCGCGCGTGTTCCTGCACGGCGAAGTGAACGCGGCAGCGGAGACGTTCTGGGCGGACGCCAAGTCGCGCTTCGAGCTGCTGCGCGGCGACAAGGACCACCCGCTGTTGCCGCCGAAGGACATCTTCCTGCCGGTCGACGAGTTCCACGCCGGCATCAATCGCTTCCCGCCGTTGAAGCTGACTGCAGCCGAATCGCTCACCGCGCCGCTCCCTGGACTGGAAGTCGATCGCAAGGCTGCCGACCCGGTCACGCATCTACGCAATTTCGCGCAATCGTTCGCCGGCAAAGTGGTGATCGCCGCCGAAAGCCTGGGCCGTCGCGAAACGATTTCGCAGTTCTTCGCCGAGAGCGGACTCGCGAGCGCTTCCCTCACCGATTACCAGGCGATCGCCGCCACCGGAGAAAAACTGCAAATCGTCACCTCGCCCCTGCAGGCAGGTTTCATCTTGCCCGCGGAAAACATCGCCTTCGTCACCGAAAACGAGCTCTATGCCTCGGCGGTACGCCAAGCGCGGCGGCGCGACAAGGCGCGCTCGAATACCGAGGGCATGCTGCGCGACCTGGCCGAAGTCAAGGTCGGCGACCCGGTGGTGCATTCGCAACATGGCATCGCCCGCTATGCGGGGCTGGTCAATATGGACCTCGGCGAAGGCAGCACCGAATTCCTGGAACTTCACTACGACGGCAGCGACAAGCTGTTCGTGCCGGTTTCGCAGCTCGCGGTGATTTCGCGCTACACGGGTGCCGACCCGGACACCGCCCCTTTGCACAAACTCGGCTCCGGCCAGTGGGAAAAGGCCAAGCGCAAGGCGGCCGAACAGGTGCGCGACACGGCGGCGGAACTGCTGAACCTGTACGCGCGCCGCGCGCTGCGCCAGGGCTTCGCCTTTCCGCTGAAGATGAACGAGTTCGACGCCTTCTCGGCCACCTTCCCGTTCGAAGAAACCGCCGACCAGGCCGCCGCCATCCAGGCGGTGATGGCCGACATGACCTCCGGCAAACCGATGGACCGGCTGATCTGCGGCGATGTCGGCTTCGGCAAGACCGAAGTCGCCTTGCGTGCCGCGTTCATTGCGGTGGCCGCCGGCAAGCAGGTCGCGATCCTGGTGCCGACCACCTTGCTCGCCGAACAGCATTTCCAGAATTTCTCCGATCGCTTTGCCGAGTGGCCGGTGAAGCTCGCCGAGTTTTCGCGCTTCCGCTCGCCTGCTGAGACCACTGTCGCACTACGCGGATTGGCCGACGGCACCATCGATATCGCCATCGGCACCCACAAGCTGATCCAGGACGGCGTCTCGTTAAAGCGCCTGGGCCC